>NZ_QZFV01000054.1:0-122511 GCF_003600245.1 Amycolatopsis panacis | reverse complement strand
GCAACTTCTCCACACTCGGGCGTCCATAAGCGACCCGCTGTCCTCGCATGGACCGCGACCCTATGATGATCAAGAACGAAAGCCCCGATCACCCCACCTTCCCCCATGTGCGAAATACGGGGCTAGCCGCCGAGGAGTCCGGAAAGAAGCCGGGGCCGTCCGCAGTTTCCGCAGGCGGCCCCGGCCGCTATCCGAGCGGTCCCGTCGTCAGCGCCTCCGCTCCGCTGAAGAGGCCGTCTCATCCCCGCGGTGACCAGACTCCGGCGAGACTGCCGCAGCTGATCTTCTGTCCGGTCAGGGCGGCACGGATGCGAGGCTCGACATCGGAGTGCCCTGCGGTGCCGATCTCGGGCGGTACGGAGCCGTACGGTTGCCGGCCTTCGGCGAGCGCTTCGGTCGTCACCGCCTGGAAGAGGACAAGGTAGTCGCCGTTGCGGTCGAGTTGCCGGGCGGCGTCGACCATACGTTGCTTGCCGTCTCCGACCATTTCCATCGGCAGCGGCCAATCCATCGGAAACGGATTGTGCACTTTGAACACCGGGTACACGAAGGCGTCGTCGGGTAGCACCGCCACGTTCGAAGCTGGGTATCGAGTAAGGCAGTCCCGGATCTGGGTCAGGTACGCCCCGACCGCGGGGTTGCTGCGCACACCGCGCATGGCGGGCGCCGCAGTGCCGAGGTGCGCGGTGAGTTGCCATTGCGGCAGGTCTGCATACGGCGCACGGTCATGCGCCGCTGTCAGCTGCACCCCGGCCGCCCCCACCACGATCACTCCGGCCAGCACGCCGAGCGTCCGCGGCGCGGGAATATGCGGCCATCGCAAGTCGGCCACGGCGCAGATCAGCAGGTCGAGGGTGCCCAGCACCATCGTTCCGGCCAGCAGCGACGGAAACGGATAACCCCACGACAGGGTGGACATCCACGCCAGGGCCACAACGAGCAGTCGCTGCCATGGGAAACGGCGCCGCACGATCCCGTCGCAGACCGAGGCGACGAGGAAGATCCACAAGACGGCGAACGACCAGTAGCTCGCGTGCTCGAATCGGCCCGCCACGACTACCCCGACGGTGATCACGGCCACCGCACCCGCGACGATCAACCGGATCCAGTCGCCCCCGCGTCCGAGCCGATCACGGAGCCGCCAGGTTCCGGCGATCAGCACCATACCGACAGCCGCAGCGACGATATACCCACGCGGGTCCACACTCCCGGCCCTGAACGTGCCGCCCCAGAGCCGGTAGATGTTCTCGCCCCAGGTCTGGGTACCACCGGCCAGCTGCGTAAGCGCATCGGGAAGCCCACCGGCGACAGCGACCATGCCGAAGTAGAGCAGCGGCGCCGCGCCGAGCCACAGCAGATCCGCCACGAACCGGCCCCAGCGGAAACGCCGGGAACGTACCGCGGGATGCAGCAGCAGGATGAGAACTCCCAATAGCACGGTGAACGCGAAACTCTGCTTGACGATGACAGCGAACCCCAGGCAGAACAGCCCGAGCCAGCGCGCCCATCGAGCCTGGGCTCGCAGGCCGTGATCCAGCGCCCACCAGCCGGCCGCGGCCAGGAACACCCCGTCGACGGTGTGCCAGGCCATCACCGGGAAGGTGTTGAGGTTGACCAGCACCGCCGCGGCGACCAGGCACATCCGCAGCGGCCCCCATTGCAGCGGCGACGTTCCCGTCAGCAACGCGGCCAGCGCGATCGTCGCCACCGACAGCTGCACCAGCATCACGAAACCCGACGCCAGCATCAGCGGCGCGGGTACCAGAAAGTCCGCAATATGCAGATATGCCGAGCCGAGCGGGCGCGGCGACACCACGTCCACATGCGGAATCTCCCCGTGCAGGATCCGCCAGGCACCCGCCAGCACAAACCCCTGATCACTCGGATTGAATCCGAACCGTCCGACCCGGAATACCACACCGGCGGACATGACCAGCACACCGACCACCAGAAAGACCGGTCGAGACCAGCGGATTCGCCGCCGGCCAGGGGAAGACGCCCGCCGGGCAGCAGGAGTCGAGTCCACCACACTCATAACAAAGGACTCCACCGGGATTTGTGGGCTGAATCACGAATCTGTCAGGCCAAGGCGGGCCTGCGACATTCGGATCGCTCGAGCGGCGGGAAATGTTTCATCGAAAATCTGATTTGCTCGGTAGTACTCGAAAACTGCCCGAGTTGTCCGATCGCGTGCCCGCTGGTCCTCGAACGGCTTGCCCGCACGGTGGCCGGCCGGCCCTCCGCCACGGCAAGCGCGCCAACCGACTCACGAGTAGCCTTCGCTCGCGAAGGGGCCGCACCGCCCGTTCGAGCCGAGTTGCGGGAGGTTGTGGATGGCTGTCTATCGGACCGTGGTGGTCGGTACGGACGGGTCCGACTCGTCGTTCGCCGCGGTGGAGCGGGCCGCGGGGGTGGCTGCCGACGCCTCGGCGAAGCTGGTCGTCGTGTGTGCGTACCACCCGGCGAGCAAGCAGGACGTCGAGCGGGCGCAGGATCAGCTCGGTGGCGAGGCGTATCAGGTGGTCGGCTCGGCGCCGGCCGAGGACACGCTGCAGAGTGCGCGCGATCGGGCGTTCCGGGTGGGGGCCGCCGACGTGGATACGGTCGCGGTCGAAGGGGAAGCGGTGGAGGTCTTGCGCGAGGTGGTCCGGGATCGTGCGGCCGATCTGCTGGTGGTGGGCAACCGGGGGCTCAACACGCTGGCCGGGCGCATCCTCGGGTCGGTGCCGGCCGAGGTGGCCCGCAAGTCCGGCGTCGACGTACTGATCGTGCACACCACCTGAGCGTCCACTCGCGATCTGCAGCACCGTCTGGAGCGGACGTTGCTGGGCGGCCCGCGCCGCTACACCCGGCTCGAAGTGGCGAAGCCGACCGGCGGATCGCGCCGGCTGTGGCGGGCGCTCGGGTTCGCGACGGTGGACGACGAGGTGGTCTTCACCGACGCGGACGTGGACGCCATGCGCACCGCCGACCAGCTCGTGGCGTCCGGGCTGGTCGAGCGTCACCTCGAAGTCGCGGTGACGCGCGCGCTCGGCCTGCACCTGTCCCGGCTGGCCGACGAAGGCTGTGAAGGGTCCCTTCACGGACTCAGAGTCCGTGAAGGGACCCTTCACAGCTTTTCAGGCGTCGTAGTCGACGGTCACGCGGTCGGTGACGGGGTAGGACTGGCACGTGAGGACGAAACCGGCGGCGATTTCGGCCTTTTCGAGGGCGAAGTTGCGGCGCAGGTCG
Source organism: Amycolatopsis panacis (assembly GCF_003600245.1). Classification (NCBI taxonomy): domain Bacteria; kingdom Bacillati; phylum Actinomycetota; class Actinomycetes; order Pseudonocardiales; family Pseudonocardiaceae; genus Amycolatopsis; species Amycolatopsis panacis. The sequence continues at coordinate 119,280 of NZ_QZFV01000054.1, read as the reverse complement.
ACCTCGCCTTCGACGACCTTGGCCCGGCAGGTGCCGCACACCCCGCCCTTGCAGGCGAACGGGAGGTCGGGCCGGAATCGCTGGGCGCCGTCCAGCACCGTCGCTTCGCGCGGCAGGCTCATCGTGGTGGACCGGCCGTCCAGGAGCAGGGTGACTTCCGAGGAGGCGCCGGCCACCGCGGGATCCACGTGCTTCACCGGCTCCGGCGGCACATCGTCCACATAGAACAGTTCTTGATGGACCCTCGCGTCCGGCACGCCAAGCGCGGCCAGCACCTCTTGCGCACCGGTGACCAGGCCGAACGGGCCGCACAACCAGAAGTGGTCCACATCGTCCACCGGGATCAGCGAAGCGAACAGCGCGCGCAGCTTGTCCGCGTCGAGCCGGCCGGTGAACAGCTCGGCCTCACGCGGCTCGCGGGAGAGCACGTGCACCAGCTCCAGCCGAGCCGGGTGTCGGTCCTTCAGGTCGGCCAGCTCGTCGGCGAACATCACCGTGTCGGTGCGACGGTTGCCGTACAGCACGGTGACCGTGGCGTCCGGCGTCGCCAGCAGCGACGCGGCGATGGACAGCACCGGGGTGATCCCGGAACCGGCGGCGATCAGCACGTGATGCCCGCCCGCCGCAAGATCCGGCGTGAACGAGCCGGCCGGCGCGGCGACCTCGATGGTGTCGCCGGGCCGTACCTCGTTGACCAGCCAGGCGGAGAACATCCCGCCCGGGACCAGCCGCACGCCGACGCGGGGTCGCTCCCCCACCGCCGCGCAGATCGAGTACGACCGGCGTTCGTCGCGGCCTTCTACGTTGCGGCGCAAGGTAAGCGACTGGCCCGGGGAGAAGGCGAAGGTTTCGGCCAGCTCGGGCGGAACGTCGAAGGTGACCGCGACGGCGTCTTCGCAGAGCCGCTCGAGGGCGGCCACCCGCAGCAGGTGGAAGCCGGTACGCCGGGAAACGGTGGCGGTCACGGTCAGATCTCCTTGACGTGTTCGAACGGCTCCAAACAGGACCGGCAGCGCCACAACGCCCTGCACGCGGTCGCGCTGAACCGGGACTGTTCCTCGGTGTCCGGTGAACCGCAGTGTGGACAGTCCACTTTGCGCACCGGGGCGCTGAGGGTCAGCGGGATCGGCCCGGCGGCCCGGCGAGGCGCGGTGCCCGGCGGCGCGATCCCGGCTTCGGCGAGTTTGCGCTTGCCGTGCTCGCTGATCCAGTCCGAACTCCACGCGGGTTCCAGCACGGTGCGGATGTCGATCTCGGTGTAACCCGCCCCGCGCAGCGCGTGCTCCAGGTCGTCGCGCATCGTGTCCATCGCCGGGCATCCGGTGTAGGTGGGCGTGATCGCCACCGTCACCCGTCCGTCCGTTTCGGACACTTCGCGCAGCACGCCGAGGTCGGCCAGGGTCAGCATCGGCAGCTCCGGATCGGTGACCGTCGCGGCCACCGCGGCTGCGGGGGTCACCATGTCGCTCCCGGCATCGCGCGGGCCACGCTCTGCAGCTCGGCCAGCAGGAAGCCCATTTCCTCGGTGTGCACGCCGTCGCGGCCGGCGCGGCCCGCCACCCCGGCGATCGCATTCCGCTGTGGACGGTCCACAGTGGCCGCAGCGAAAGCCTGGTCCAGTACTGCGTCGAACTCGGCCCGCAGGGTGGCGGCGTCCAGCAGTTCATCCGGGTGCGTGGCGAACAGCTCGTCGACGTAGGGCCAGACCGCGTCCAGTCCTTCCTGCATCCGCTCGCGTGACAACGGCGTGCCGTCGCCGAGCCGGACCAGCCACTGCGCCGCGTAGTCCCGGTGGTACGTCAGCTCTTTGACGCCCTTCACCGCGATTGCCGCGAGGACCGGGTCCACACTGGATTCCGCCGACGTACTTCCTCCCGCGGAGGCGGCATCAGACTCAAGCTGCCGGAACAGCGCGAGCCGCCAGGTCGAGAACACGAACAGCCGAGCGATCAGGTGCCCGAAGTGCCCGCCGCCGAGTTCGGCCAGCCGCACGTTGCGGAACTCCTGTTCGGACCGCAGGAACGCCAGGTCGTCCTCGGCCCGGCCGGTGCCGTCCGCCTTGCCCGCGCGGGCGAGCAGCAGCCGCGCCTGACCCAGCAGGTCGAGGCCGATGTTCGCGATGGCGACCTCGTCCTCCAGCTCCGGCGCGTGCGTGATCCATTCCTGTAGCCGATGCGAGAAGATCAGCGCGTCGTCGCCGAGCATCAGGCAGTACGCGGCCAGCCGCGCACCGTCCATTCCGGACGGGACGGAGGTGTCCACTCCGGACAGCGGGTCCTCGAACCCGGTACCGAACGCCCAGCGTGCGTCGTTGTCCTCGGTGATGGCTTCGTAGACGTTGTCGAAAGACACAGCACGACACCCTTTACATGTGCGGGACGTTGTCGGGAATGTCGTAGAACGTCGGGTGCCGGTAGACCTTGTCCCCGCTGGGCGCGAAGAACGGGTCCTTCTCGTCCGGCGAGGAGGCGGTGATGTCCGCCGCCTTCACCACCCAGATCGACACGCCTTCGTTGCGCCGGGTGTAGAGATCCCGCGCGTGGTGCAAGGCCATCTCGTCGTCCGCCGCGTGCAGCGAACCCACGTGTACGTGGTTCAGACCACGCTTGCCTCGCACGAAAACCTCGTACAACGGCCAACCGTGCTTCATGCTGAAACCTCTTTCTTCGCCGCGTGTGCGACGGCGGCCTCCCGCACCCAGGCGCCTTCCTCGTGCGCCCGGCGCCGGTGCGCGATCCGCTGCGCATTGCACGGACCGTTGCCCTTCAACACGTTCTTGAACTCGTCCCAGTCGAGGGCGCCGAAATCGTAGTGCTCCCGCGAAGCGTTCCAGCTCAGTTCGGGGTCCGGCAACCGCACCCCGAGCGCGTCGGCCTGCGGAACGGACATGTCGACGAAGCGCTGGCGCAGCTCGTCGTTGGTGTGCCGCTTGACCTTCCACGCCATGGACTGCGCGGTGTTCGGCGAATCCGCGTCCGGCGGGCCGAACATCATCAGCGACGGCCACCACCAGCGGTTCACCGCGTCCTGCACCATCTCCCGCTGCTGCCGCGTGCCCTTCATCATGGTCATCAGCAGCTCGTAGCCCTGCCGCTGGTGGAAGGACTCCTCCTTGCAGATCCGGATCATCGCCCGCGCGTACGGCCCGTAGGACGAACGGCACAGCGGGACCTGGTTGCAGATCGCCGCGCCGTCCACGAGCCAGCCGATCACCCCGACGTCGGCGAAGGTCAGCGTCGGGTAGTTGAAGATCGAGGAGTACTTCTGGCCGCCGGTGATCAGCTTTTCCGTCAGCTCCGCCCGGTCGGTGCCCAGGGTTTCCGCCGCCGAGTACAGATACAGCCCGTGCCCGGCTTCGTCCTGCACCTTCGCCAGGAGGATCGCCTTGCGCCGCAAGGAGGGCGCGCGGGTGATCCAGTTGCCCTCCGGCTGCATGCCGATGATCTCCGAATGCGCGTGCTGCGCGATCTGCCGGATCATCGTCTTGCGGTAGCCCTCGGGCACCCAGTCGCGGGGCTCCACGCGCTGGTCGCGTTCGATGGTGCGCTCGAAGTGCGCTTCGAGGTCGGGAATCGTCGCGGTCACGGCTGCTCCTTGGAGACGAGAGTGAGCACGTCGTATTTGGCGACCGACTCGCCGTCGGCGTTCGTCACGTCGGCGTCCCAGCGGACCTCGCCGTAGTCCTGGTCGATCCGCGGGGTGATCTGCTTGGCGGTGAGCGTCACGGTGAGCGAGTCGCCGACCTTCACCGGGGTCAGGAAACGCAGGTTCTCCAGGCCGTAGTTGGCCAGCACCGGACCGGGCTCGGGCGAGACGAACAGCCCGGCCGCGAACGACACGACCAGGTAGCCGTGCGCCACGATCCCGCCGAACAGCGGGTTCGCCGCGGCCGCTGCTGGATCGGTGTGCGCGTAGAACGTATCCCCGGTGAACTCGGCGAAGTGGTCCACATCGGACTGTGTGACGGTGCGCGGACCTGCCGTCACGCTGTCGCCGATCCGCAGCTCTGCCAAGGACTTCCGGAACGGGTGCACGTCGTCTTCGAGGCGCGGCGCACCCGCGACCCAGCGGCCGGAGACGGCGCTGAGCACCTTCGGGCTGCCTTGTACCGCAGTGCGCTGCATGTGGTGCAGCACTCCGCGGATACCGCCCATCTCCTCACCGCCGCCGGCGCGCCCGGGTCCACCGTGGACCAGCTGCGGCATCGGCGAACCGTGCCCGGTGGACTCCTTCGCGTCGTCGGAATCCAGCACCAGCAACCGGCCGTGGTACGGCGCGACGCCCAGCACGACCTCGCGCGCGAATTCCGGGTCGCCGGTGACGATCGACCCGGCAAGGCTGCCGCCACCGCGCGCGGCCAGCTTGATGACCTGCTCGACAGAGGTGTAGGGCAGCAATGTGGACACTGGGCCGAACGCCTCGACCTCATGCGGTTCCGCCCGTTCCGGGTCGGCCTTGAGCAGCACCGGCGAGATGAACGCGCCCCTCGCCTCGTCACCGTCCACCACGTCGACGTGGTCCGGGTCGCCGAAGACGATGCTGCCCGCGTCGAGCAGCGCCTTCAGCGAACGGCGTACCTCCTCGCGCTGCTCCAGGCTGGCCAGCGCACCCATCCGGACGCCTTCGGCGCTCGGGTTGCCCACGGTCACCTTCGCCAGCCGCGCGCTCACTGCGGCGGCGACGTCGTCGAGCATCTCGGCGGGCACAAACGCGCGCCGGATCGCGGTGCACTTCTGCCCCGCCTTCACCGTCATCTCGCTGGCGAGCTGCTTCACGAAGAGGTCGAATTCCGGCGTCGACGGCCGCGCGTCCGGCGCGAGGATCGAGCAGTTCAGCGAGTCGGCTTCGGCGTTGAACCGCACCGAGTTGCGCACGATCGCCGGGTGCGCCCGCAGCTTCTGCGCGGTGGAGGCCGAACCGGTGAACGACACCAGGTCCTGCGCCGTCACGTGGTCGAGCAAATCGCCGACGCTGCCCGCGACGAACTGCACCGAGCCCTCGGGCAGGATGCCGGACTCGATGATCAGCTCCACCAGCCGCGCGGTGAGGTAGGCGGTCTGGCTCGCCGGCTTGATCAGGCTGGGCACCCCGGCGAGGAACGCGGGGGCGAGCTTCTCCAGCGGCCCCCACACCGGGAAGTTGAACGCGTTGATCTGGATCGCGACGCCGCGCAGTGGCGTGGCGATGTGCTGGGCGACGAACGTGCCGCCCTTGCTCAACGGCTCCACCGCGCCGTCGACGTACACCGTGTCGTTCGGCAGCTCGCGCTTGCCCTTCGAGCCGTAGCTGAACAGCACGCCGATGCCGCCGTCGATGTCGAACTTGGAGTCGCCCAGCGTGGCGCCCGTCTTCGCGGACAGCGCGTACAGCTCTTCGCGGTGTTCACGCAGGTGCGAAGCGAGCGACTTCAGCAGCGCGGCCCGCTGGTGGAACGTCAGCTCACGCAGCGCCGGACCACCGACGCTCCGGCCGTAGTCCAGCGCGCCGGCGAAATCGACGCCCTTCGACGAGATGCGCGCGACCTCCTCCCCGGTCGCCGCGTCGTGCAGCGGGGCACCCTCTTCGGACGCCGTGTGCCAACCCCCGGAGACGTAGCTGCGGAGCAAACCCATGCCGACCCTCTCGCCGAATTACCAACCGGACGTTCAGTAATTCGCATGGTAGCGGCCCCGCGGCACCCCGACAAGCCTCGCCTGGCCGGACAGTGCTTGACAGCGCTGTGGGCGGCCACCTTTACTGGGTCACATCCTCTGATTACCGGCCATTCGGTCAGTAAGTTCGGTCAGTAAGTGGGACACAGGAGGTCGCCGGACCGTGACACCCAACGCCGCGCACACCATGTTCGAGGTCGACAAGGCGTCCCGCGCGCTCGGCATCGACCTGCGCGAAGCCGGCGAAGGCCGCGCCGTGGCCACGATGACGGTCACCGAGTCCATGGTCAACGGCCACGCGATCGCGCACGGCGGGTACGTGTTCCTGCTCGCCGACACCGCCTTCGCGTGTGCTTGCAATTCCCACGGACCCGTCACCGTCGCGTCCGGCGCGGAGATCTCCTTCGTCACGGCCGGACGCCTGGGCGACCATCTCGTGGCCACCGCCGTCGAGCGCACTCGCTACGGCCGCAATGGCATCTACGACGTCACCGTGCACCGGGAGACCCCCGAAGGGCCGGAGGTCGTCGCCGAGTTCCGCGGGCGCAGCCGCGTCATCGAGAAGTCACGGGAAGGCGCATGAAGGACAGTGCCGAGAAGCTGAGTGCGGACGAACTGGCGGCCCTGCAGCTGGAGCGCCTGCAGTGGACACTTCGGCACGCGTACGACCACGTTCCGTTCTACCGCAGGAAGTTCGACGAAGCCGGGGTACGCCCGAAGGACTGTCATGAGCCGGCCGACCTCGCGAAGTTCCCGTTCACCACCAAAGCGGACCTGCGGGACAACTACCCGTTCGGCATGTTCGCCGTGCCGCAGAAGGACATCCGGCGGCTGCACGCGTCCAGCGGCACCACCGGTAAACCGACGGTGGTCGGCTACACCGAGGACGACCTGGACGCGTGGGCGACAGTGATGGCCCGGTCCATCCGCGCGGCGGGCGGGCGTCCGGGACACAAGCTGCACAATGCGTACGGTTACGGCCTGTTCACCGGCGGGCTCGGCGCGCACTACGGCGCGGAGAAGCTCGGCTGCACGGTGATCCCCGCGTCCGGCGGGATGACCGCACGGCAAGTCCAGCTGATCACCGACTTCCGGCCGGAGATCATCATGGTCACCCCGTCGTACATGCTGACCCTGCTGGACGAGTTCGAACGCCAGGGCGTCGACCCGCGGGCAAGCTCGCTGAAGGTAGGCATTTTCGGCGCGGAGCCGTGGACCGAGCAGATGCGCGCGGAGATCGAGGAGCGCTTCGCGATCGACGCGGTGGACATCTACGGCCTGTCCGAGGTGATGGGGCCGGGCGTCGCGCAGGAATGCGTGGAGACCAAGGACGGCCTGCACGTCTGGGAAGACCACTTCTTCCCCGAGGTAATCGACCCGTTCACCGAGGAAGTACTGCCCTCCGGGGTGCGGGGCGAGCTGCTGTTCACCTCGCTGACCAAGCAGGCGCTGCCGATCATCCGCTACCGCACCCGCGATCTGACCCGGCTGCTGCCGGGCACCGCGCGCCCGGCCTTCCGGCGGATGGAGAAGGTCACCGGGCGCAGCGACGACCTGATCATCCTGCGCGGGGTGAACGTGTTCCCCACCCAGATCGAGGAGATCGTGCTGCGCACCGCCGCGCTCAGCCCGCACTTCCAGCTGGTGCGCACCACCCGCGGCCGGCTGGACCATCTCACCGTGCGGGTGGAGGCCCGGCACGACGCGGACGGCCAGGACCGCGCCACGGCCGCGGCGGCGCTGGTCGCGGGGGTCAAGAACGGGGTCGGGGTGAGCGTGTCGGTCGAGGTGGTGGACCCGGACACGCTGGAACGCTCGGCCGGTAAAATGCGCCGCGTGATCGACGACCGGGACCGCGGGTGACGACCCCGCCGGCGCGGCGCGGCCGGCCCGGCTACGACCTGGAATCGCTGCTGCAGGTCGCGGTGAAGCTGTTCAACGAGCGCGGCTACGACGGGACCAGCATGGAGGACCTGTCGCGCAAGCTGGGCATCACGAAGTCCGCGATCTACCACCACGTGCCCAGCAAAGAGGAACTCCTGCGGCTGGCCGTGGACCGGGCGCTCGACGGCCTGTTCGCGGTCGCGGACGAGACCTCGGCGCTGGAAGGCCCCGCGATCGAGCGACTGGAACACCTGGTCCGCGGCAGCGTGCTGGTGCTGGCCGACCGGCTGCCGTTCGTCACGCTGCTGCTGCGCGTGCGCGGCAACACCAAGGCCGAGCGTGCCGCGCTGGCCCGCCGCCGCGAGTTCGACCATCTGGTGACCGACCTGGTGAAACAGGCCTGCGCGGAGGGCGACGTCCGGCCCGACCTCGATCCCGCGGTGGCCGCCCGGCTGCTGTTCGGCACGGTCAACTCGCTCATCGAGTGGTACCGGCCGCGCCGCGATTCCCCGCCGACGGATCTCGCGGACGCGGTGTGCACGATGGCCTTCGAAGGGTTGCGCGGCTGAGGGTGTTCCGGCGCCGCGGTGTCCATTTCGGACGCTGCCTCCTGGACTGTCCACAGTGGCCAGTCCGAAACACCGGGCCGTCGAGGGCCGGAACTGTCCGCATTACCGTTTACGCTCGTCTCGTGCCTCTCTCCCACCGGGTCCTGAACCGCGCCACGCTCGACCGGCAGCTCCTGCTGCGCAGGGCCAAGATGCCCGCGCTCGACGCCGTCCGGCACCTGGCCGGATTGCAAGCCCAGGCACCGTTCCCGCCGTACTACGCGCTGTGGACCCGGCTGCACGGCTTCCGCCCGGACGACCTGGCCCGGCTGCTGCTCGACCGCAGCGTCGTCCGGATCGCGTTGATGCGCGGCACCGTCCACCTGGTCACGGCCGAAGACGCGCTCGCATGGCGTCCGCTGGTGCAGACGGTGATGACACGCGCCCTTTCCGCGGACAGCCAGCACAAGGTCCCGCTGTCCCGCGTCGACCACGCTCTCGTGACGAAAGCCGCGGTCGAGCTGCTCGCGGAGCGACCCTATTCGAGTGCCGAACTCGGTGCAGCGCTGGCCGAGCGGTTCCCGGAGGCGCCCGCGGGCGCGCACACGCACCTGGTCCGCAACGGGCTCCCGCTCGTCCAGCTGCCGCCACGCGGGATGTGGGGAAAAGCCGGACAGCCCACGTACCAGCACGCCTCGCGCTGGCTCCACGACGTGGCCGCACCGGCGCCCGATCCGGCCGCACTCGTGCGCCGCTACCTCGCCGCCTTCGGCCCTGCCACCGTCGCCGATGTGCAGACCTGGTCCGGGCTCACCAAGCTCAGCGAGGTCGTCGAGCCGATGGACCTGCGCACCTACCGCGACCCGGAACAACGGGTGCTCTACGACCTGCCCGAAGCGACCCTGCCGGACGAGGACACCCCGGCGCCGCCACGACTGCTCGGCCCGTTCGACCAGACGCTGCTCTCCTACGCCGACCGCACGCGGGTGCTCCCGGAGGCTCACCGCAAACGTTTGATCACCCAGAACGGCCTGGTCAAAGGCGCCCTGCTGGTCGGCGGCCACGTGCGCGGCACCTGGGAAACCACCACCGCACGCGGGGTCGCCACCCTCCGGCTGACCGCGTTCGAACGGCTCCCGAAACGCGACGTCGCCGCCCTGGAAAGCGCCGGACGTCGGCTCCTGACCTGGGCCGAACCCACGCTGGAGCATCAGGTCGTCTGGCCGGAAAGGCTGTGAAGGGTCCCCTCACGGACTCTGCGTCCGTAAGGGGACCCTTCACAGCGGGTCACCGAGCGGACAGCCCGCCCAGGCCGGCGGCGACGGTGTTCGCGAACCCGTAGCCGGATGCGGCGTCCCAGTTGATCGACCAGGTCATCGCACCCCGCACGCCCGGATAGGAAGCGTCCGGTTTGTACGAACCGCAGTCACTGCCCTTGGCGAGGCAGTTCAGCGCGGACACCACGTTCTTCGGGTCCTGGTAACCGCCGCCCGCCGCGGAACCGGTCGCGGGCAGGCCGAGCGCCACCTGATCGTCACGGAGGCCGCCCTTGAGCTGGATGCAGGCCAGCCCGGTCAGGAAATCGACGCTGCCCTGGGCGTAGGTCTTCCCGTCGCAGCCGTTCATCGAGCCGGAGTTGTAATACTGCATGTTGACCACCGTCAGAATGTCCTTGACGGCCAGCGCCAGCTGGAAATAACCGGCCTGAGTGGACTGCATGTCGATGGTCTGCGGAGCCATGGTGAGCACCGACCCGCCACCGTCGTGAATGGCGTGCAGCGCCTGGCCCATGTACTGCGCGTTGATGCCGTTCTCCAGGTCGATGTCGACACCGTCGAAGCCGTACTGGGAGATCAGCGACTTGATCGAACCGGCGAAGGCGTCCGCGGACGCCGAGTCGCCCACGCTGACCGCGCCGTTCTGGCCGCCGACCGAGATCACCACCTTTTGACCCCGGGACTGCAGGGTCTTGATATCGGCGCGGAACTGGTCGTCGGTGTACCCGCCGACCGCCGCGGACAGGCCCGGATCCAGCGTGAAGCCCACTTCACCGGGTTTGGCGGTCGCGTCGGCGAAGGCCACCGCGACGATGTTGTATTTGTCCGGGACATCGGCGAGCTTCAGCGCCTTCGCGCCGTTCACGAAGTTCTGCCAGTACCCGGTCAGTGTGTGTTGGGGCAGATCCGCTCTCGGCGCGGCCGCCGAAGCGCTGCCGCCGGCCACCACGACACCGAAAACCGCGGCGAGGATGGCCAGCAGGGACAAGAACACCGGCTTGCGCCGGGGGGACCGTTCTGGGGACAACGGGAAGCACCTCCGCAACAGTGGGGAAGATCGCTCCAAGGTGGACTAGACCAATCTCGATGTCAACCCCCGCCGGTCGCGCGTTTGGCAGGGGGCATCCGCGACACCGGAGTCCCGAGGCGGCAGAATGCAGGCTCGGAGCAAAGCGGGACGAAGGCAGGAGCCGGGTAGTGAGCGTGCAGTCGGTCGAACAGCGGATCGCCGAAGAGCTGGGGGTGCGCGAAGGACAGGTCAAGGCCGCCGTCGGTCTCCTCGACGAGGGGTCGACCGTGCCGTTCATCGCCCGGTACCGCAAGGAAGTCACCGGGATGCTCGACGACGCGCAGCTGCGCACGCTGGAGGAGCGGCTGCGCTATCTGCGCGAGCTGGACGAACGGCGGGTCGCCGTGCTGGAATCGATCCGCGGCCAGGGCAAGCTGGACGAGGCGCTGGAGGCGCAGATCCTCGCCGCGGACACCAAGTCCCGGCTGGAGGACATCTACCTGCCCTACAAGCCGAAGCGGCGGACCAAGGCGCAGATCGCCCGCGAGGCCGGGCTGGAACCGCTGGCCGACGGCTTGCTGAACGACCCGTCCACCGATCCGCAGGCGGCCGCCGCGGTGTTCGTGGACGCGGACAAGGGCGTCGCGGACGCGCAGGCCGCGCTGGACGGGGCGCGCTCGATCCTGGTCGAGCGGTTCGCCGAGGACGCCGACCTGATCGGCGAGCTGCGCGAGAAGATGTGGACCGAGGGGCATCTGGCCTCGAAGGTCCGTGCGGGCAAGGAGACCGACGGCGCGAAGTTCGCCGACTACTTCGAGTTCTCCGAGCCGTACACGAAGCTCCCTTCGCACCGGATCCTCGCGATGCTGCGTGGCGAGAAGGAAGAAATTCTCGACCTCTCGATGGAGGCCGCGGAGCCTTCCGACGAGCCGCAGGTCGGGCCGACCGACTACGAGCAGCGCATCGCCGCTCGTTTCGGCATCGCCCAACAGGGCCGTCCGGGGGACAAGTGGCTCGGCGACACCGTGCGCTGGGCCTGGCGCACGAAAATCCTGCTGCACCTGGGCATCGACCTGCGGATGCGGCTGCGTCAGTCGGCCGAGGACGACGCCGTGCGCGTGTTCGCCGCGAACCTGCGTGACCTGCTGCTGGCCGCGCCCGCGGGGACCCGCGCGACGATGGGCCTCGACCCGGGTTTCCGCACCGGCGTGAAGGTGGCCGTGGTCGACGCGACCGGCAAGGTCGTCGACACCCACGTGATCTACCCGCATCAGCCGGCGAACAAGTGGGACGCCTCGATCGCCGAGCTGGCCGCACTGTCGGCGAAACACCATGTCGACCTGATCTCGATCGGCAACGGCACGGCCTCGCGGGAGACCGACAAGCTCGCCGGCGAACTCATCAAAAAGCACCCCGAGCTGAAGCTGACCAAGGCCGTGGTGTCCGAAGCGGGCGCGTCGGTGTACTCGGCTTCGGCGTTCGCTTCGCAGGAGCTGCCGGACATGGACGTGTCGCTGCGCGGCGCGGTCTCCATCGCGCGCCGGCTGCAGGACCCGCTCGCCGAGCTGGTGAAGATCGACCCGAAGTCGATCGGCGTCGGCCAGTACCAGCACGACCTGCCGGAGACCTCGCTGTCACGCTCGCTGGACGCGGTCGTGGAGGACTGCGTGAACGCGGTCGGCGTGGACGTGAACACCGCGTCGGCGCCGCTGCTGACCCGCGTCTCCGGCATCACGACTTCGCTGGCCGAGAACATCGTGGCGCACCGCGACGGCAACGGCCCGTTCCGCAGCCGCGACGCGCTCAAGGGCGTCGCGCGGCTCGGCCCGAAGGCGTTCGAGCAGTGCGCAGGCTTCCTGCGCATCCCGGACGGCGACGACCCGCTCGACGCGTCGTCGGTGCACCCCGAGGCCTACCCGGTGGTACGGCGGATCGTCGACCACACCGGCAGCGGCATCCGCGAGCTGATCGGCAACGCGCGCACGCTGCAGAAGCTGCAGCCGAAGCAGTTCGTGGACGACACTTTCGGCCTGCCGACGGTCACCGACATCCTCGCCGAGCTGGAGAAGCCGGGCCGCGACCCGCGTCCGGCGTTCAAGACCGCGACCTTCGCCGAGGGCGTGGACAAGATCTCCGACCTCAAGCCGGGGATGCGGCTGGAGGGCGTGGTCACCAACGTGGCCGCCTTCGGCGCGTTCATCGACGTCGGCGTGCACCAGGACGGCCTCGCGCACGTTTCGGCGCTGTCCAAGAACTTCGTGAAGGACCCGCGCGACGTGGTGAAGCCGGGTGACATCGTGAAGGTGAAGGTGCTCGACGTCGACGTGCCGCGCAAGCGGATCTCGCTGACCCTGAGGCTGGACGACGAGCCTGGGGCCTCCTCCGCCGCCGGGGAGCGCCGTGGCGGTGGCCGGGATCGTGGTCAGGGTGGTCAGGGCGGCGGTCAGGGCGGCCAGCGTCGTAACCAGCAGAACCGCGGCGGCAACCGGCGGGACTCCGGCGGCAGCGGCGCCATGGCGGATGCTTTGCGACGCGCCGGATTCGGCAAGTAGCAACCCGCCGAAAAGGCCTCCTCACCACGGTTTGGGTGAGGAGGCCTTTTCGCGTCAGGGATTCATCTCATACGCGCCGGAAAGCGCACGCACCTGCTCCCACACTCGGGCGAACCGCTCGTCGTCCACGATCGGCTTGCGCACGGCCGCCAGCGCGAGTTCCTGCTGCTTGTCCGTAGAGCTGGGCTTGCCGTGCAGATCCACCGCGGCCACGCTGAAATCCTGCACCAGCACGGCGAAAAGCTGGTCGACCAAGTCGTCCTCGATGCCGGTCAGCTCGGCCTGTTCCAGGATCAGCTGGCCGTAGACCACGAGCGTGAACAGCTCCGTCAGCGCGAGCCCGAAGTCGAGATCTGCCTGCTGCGCCTCGTCCGGCGTGGCCTCGGCGAGCAGGCGGACGAGCAGCCGCGCCTGTTCGGTGAAGCAGGCGACGTTCGGGATCCGCGACGCCTTCTCGTAGGCCGGTTTCCAGTCGTGGAAACGGATCTTCGACAGGCCGCGCGCCGGTCCCTGGCGGAAGAGGAACCCGTCGTCCGCCGCATAGTCGCGGGTCGGCACCGGCGGATACTCCTGCGGGGAGAACAGGTAGGCCGGCATGAACTTCGCGATCAGCGCGAGGTTCACCGCGACCGTGCCCTCCAGCTTGGGCAGGCCGTCGACGTCGTTCTTGGCCATCGCGAGATAGGTGTCCGCCTCGAAACCCTTGGCCGCAACCACGTCCGCGACCAGCCCGATCACCTTCCGCGCCTCGGTGGTCACCTTCATCTTGGTGATCGGGTTGTACAGCAGGTAACGGCGGTCTTCCGGGCTCGCCGAACGGAAGTAGTCCACCGCACGGCCGGAAAACAGCTTCATCCCGGCCAGCCGCGCGTACGCCTCCACGAATTCGCGGCGGACGTGCGGGAAATCGGTCACCGGGTGGCCGTAGAGGATCCGGTTGTGCGCGTGTGTGATCGCTTCGTACAGCGAATGCGTGGCCATCCCGATGCCGCCGAAACACAGGTTGAACTTGCCGATGTTGACCGTGTTGAGGGCAGCGCTGAACGCCTCGGCGCCGGTGTGCAGGATGTCCTGCTCCCGCACCGGATAGTCCTCCAGCCGGAACTCGGCGACGAACATCTGCGAGGGCACCACGTTCTTCACCACGTGGTAGTTCGGGTGCGCCGAGTCTGCGTAGAAGAAGACGTACTGGTCCGGGCCTTCGACACCGTCGATCCGGCCGAACACCGACACCGTCCGCGCGCAGTTGCCGTTGCCGATGTAGTACTTCGATCCGGTGGCGCGGTAGCCGCCCGCGCCGTCCGGAGTGAGTACCAGATCCGACGAGTAGATGTCCGCGCCGTGGTCCTTTTCGGACAGTCCGAACGCACCGGCGCCACCCGCGTCGAGAGCCTCCGCGGCACGGGCGCGGGCGGCGCCGTTCGCGCTCTGCCAGACCGGGCCGAGGCCGAGGATGGTGACCTGCCACGGATACCAGTAGCCGAGGTTCCAGCGCATAGCCCACGACGTATTGATGTAGCGAAAGGCCGCCGAAGGCACCGCTGAGCTTGAAGTCGACCCAACCGACCCGATGGCCGGTCGTCGTCCGATGCCACTGCTTCAGCAGCCCCGGCACGGCCCCCTGGAGGTCGAGCCCGCCGCGCGGCTCCCCGAACGGGAAGACGCGGTCGAGGTGACCCCAGACCGGACGCTGAGGTCGGAAAACCCGCATCTCGGTCAGGCACGGAAGTGGGTCCCGCCCCCTGTGATCGAGCATGCGTTCGAGCAGGTCATTTCGCTCGCCGTCCGGTCAGATCTTCAGTCCGACCCACGTCGCGAAGTTGGACAAGGAGTCGTTCCGACGCCTCTCGGCTTCGGCAACACCGATGATCGTCTCCCGGACCGACGGGTGCAGCCGGGTCTGCTGCGGCGCTACCTTGCGGGCCCGGTTCAATGCGCCGAGGGCTTTGGCAGGCTCTCCGGCGAGGAGCCAGGCACGGGCGGTGTCCTGCCAGTGGTGCCCGGCGCGCGGGGGCGCTATGCCCACCGGGAGCTTGAGCGCGGAGCCGTCGCGCGCGGCGCGGGCGGGGTCGCCGGACTCCATCTCGACGGCGCACGCGTGGATGCCGACATTCCCCTTGCCGAAGAGCGTCCCGTACTCCTCGCTCTCGCCGCCCACCAGCTCGGCCAGTTTGCGGGCCTCGGCGATGTGGTCCCGAGCAAGATCCGGATTCCGACCCCGGGCAGCTGCAATCGCCCCACAGAGGTGCGCGTACCCGCGCACGGCGGTCGGCGCCTCGCCGTCCCCTGCGACGTCGTCCAGACCGCTCTCGATGAGTGTCTCGCTCTCGTCGGTGGCGTCGAGGTACATCAGCACCCGAGCGCGCTTCACCTTGGCCTGGGCGACGTACAGCGGGTCGTCGGCGAGCCCGGCCACCCACTCCAGCCTGTCGACAGCCGGGGTGCACAGCGACATGAAGCCGAACCGGCGGCACAGCCGCTCGACGGTGACGTACCCGGCGGACAGCAGCGTGTACGCGCGGGCCCGGTCTGCGTCGGAGTGCGCCTCGCGGACCGCCCCGTGCATCTGCCGGAGGAGCACCGGGAGCCGGGCGAGCGCCTGTCGCCCTTTGTCATTCCGGTACACGAGGTTCACCGCGTCCATCTCGGCGGCGAGGACGTCCAGCGGCTCCGGAGCCAAGGGCCGGACGTACTGGCCCTCGGACAGGATCGAGCGAAGATCCGACAGTCCTTCCAGCGGGCCGTCCTGGTCGATCGTGTCCCGAAATGGTGCGCCGGTCAGCTCCTCGTGGTCCACCTTGAGCGCGCGGGCCATGGCAGCGGTGAAGGCCGGAGAGGCGGGCTCCCGGCCCTGCTCGACGGCGCGGACGGTGGACAGAGAGTAGTGCGTCACCTGGGCGAGCTGTGCCTGCGTGAGCCCGGCCAGCTTCCGCCGGGAAGCGACTCGGGTACCGATGCCGATGTCCGTCACGGAATACCCTCCGGGTTGCCGGTGTGCCCTGTTCGAGGGTACCGCCCAGGTCAGAACAGCGGGTGACGTACTCCAAACGGACTGTCACTCGACTGACACTCCGAGCACAACGACGTCGTTAACGTCCGTTGGAGAAGATCTTCTCCAGGGCGAAGGCTGGCTGACGATGACAGCGCTCGACGACAGACTGAGGCAGCGGCGCGAACCCGTGCCGGTCATTCGGGCAGCCGAATACGAGTGGCACGACTTCGTCGACCGGCAGTCACACTTGTACCGGACCGTCCAGATCCGAGGCGAGTGGACCCCGCTGCTTCTGCCGTGGTGCGAGGAGGACCAGCGGTACCCGCTCCGGCACGACCGAGAGAGCGTCACGGACCGGGTCGTTCGGCCCGTCCCCGGCCGTACCTGCGAGGTGTGCGAGCGGCGCGTTGTCACGGCGACCCGTGAGGCTCTGCTCGCACAGGGGCTCATCTGGATGGGGGTGTCTCGTCGTGGAGAAGCGTGATCTCAACCTGTTCGCCCGCCTCCGGCGGATCAACACCGAATTCGGAGAGATCACCCTCCGCCCGCTAACGGTCCAGTACGAGCAGGAGAAGTACATCGAGGGCCCACGCCTGCTTGGAGAAGCGCACACCGCCCTGGGCCAGGAACTCACCGAGCGGGCCAACGAGCTGTCGAAGCAGCTCAGCCAGTAGACCCCGGCCGCCGTGCTGCCCCCTCGTCGGTGCGGCGGCCGGGCTCCAGGTTCGACACCCAGCACAGGAGAGGAATGAGGATGACGGTTGCAGTCGAAGACCTTACCGGGCAGGGACTCGTGTCGGAGGACCTGTTCAATCGGCTCGTCAGTCGGATCGCCAAGGAGCACGCGAAGCCCTGCGAGCTTGCCGTGCGGATCATGGACCAGGCGCTCGCGTTCCTGGCCACCTGCGCGCACGCAACCGAGCCGCTTGCGCCCAGCGACACCGTCGACATCGGATGGCACACGTTCATCCTCTACACGCGGGAGTACGCCGCTTTCTGCGACCGCGTCGCTGGCCGGTTCATCCACCACGAGCCGGCCGACACAGGGGTCATCCCGGTCAACCGGACCCCCGTGGACTCGATGAGCGCCACGATGAAGGTCATGCGGAAGGCCGGGTTCGCCGTCGACCTTCCGCTCTGGACGGCGTCCGCGAAGTGCAACCAGTGCAGGGAGGGATGCACACACTCCAGCGGCGATACGGGCTGCCACCACCACCCGGTTCGCACTGATACGGTCCCGGCGTGATAGAGCGCTACGCGTGGGACGACCTGCCGAGCGTCGTACAGACGGAGGTGCGGAAGCACCTCGGACCGGTGACGGTGGTGCGGGAAATCGAGCACGGGCAGAACTGCAACGCCGCGCTCGTCTTGCGCGGCATCGGCGCCGACGTGTTCGTCAAGGGCGTGCGCGGCGTCAGCCCCCGGATGCGATGGCTGCGGAACGAGTCGGAGGCCGGAGGGCTCGCCCCCGGACTCGCCCCGGCGACGGTGTTCAGCGCGGACGTCGATGCAGACGAGCCGTGGTTCGTCGTCGGGTTCGAGTACGTCAACGGGCGCCCGGCTGACCTGTCACCAGACTCGGACGATCTCGCCACCGTCTCCTCGACGCTCGCGCAGCTCGGCGCGTTCTCCGGCGGGGCAGCTCAGCCCCTCGGGAAGCGATGGGCCTCGGCAGACTGGTGGACGAAGCTCGCCGAGGAAGACGCCACCCGCGTCGAGGGCTGGGATATCGACGAGCTGACCGAATGGTGCCGAGCGGTGCCCGAGTTGGTTGACGGTAGTGCTCTGCTCCACACCGACCTCCACGAGCGCCAGTTCATGATCGACGGGGATGGGCCAGTCCGGATCGTCGACTGGGGGCGACCCGCGTCCGGCGCCGCCTGGGTCGATACGGCCTTCCTGGTCATCCGGCTCGTGGCAGCAGGACACACGCCGGAGGCGGCAGAAAAGTGGGCGTCCTCGGTGCCGTCCTGGTTCGCGCGGACGGACAAGGGTGTGACCGCGTTCGCGTGCTACGTCGCTGGGCTCTGGGATTACCGGGCGGCCACCGCACCGTTCCCCGGCGCGACGCGGCTCAGCACGGCCGCGCGCGAGTACGCCAGGCATCGCCTGGAGAACTAGCCCGGAAACGCAGAAAAGCCCCTCTCCTGGCCGCAAAGCCAGGAGAGGGGCTTTTCTATTTGCGGACAAGGGGTCCGATGGCAGCGACAATGCCTTGCCAGATGGCGATACAGATCACGACGGCGGCGACGATCAACCACACGGCGCCCATGATCGCCCAGAAGGCGAGCAGAAACGGCAGCAGTAGCTCGTCTTGCCCTCGTTTTGGACGTGCGACACTCGGGCGCCGACAATCGCCCTGACCTGCACAGACTCCATATACGGAGTGTACAGGGACACCAGTAGTTGAGCCCGTAGAAGCCGAGGATCTCCGAGAGCGCGGCGATCCGGCTGGTGTCCCAGCGCTTGGCCGGGTCCCCCGCGGCGTCCGGCGCGGGCGTGAGGAAGGTGGCGAACAGTCGTTCTTTCCCGGCGAACGCCAGGAAATCGGCGTAGAAGGTGCGCGCGTGGTAGTCCTCGGCAAGCTTGGCCTTGCCCCGCGATTCGAACCAGTCGATCGTGGCACGCAGCAGCCGCCGGGTCTCGTGATCGAACCACTGCGGGTCGTACGCGTGCGGATTCAGCAGCATCGTGAGGCCCTCCTCCGTCATTACCGACCGGTAACTTAGCAAGCGGGCCGAATGCGGGCAAACTCACGCGCGGGGTGATCCGGTGCCAGGGTACACTGGCTTCTGCGGTCCGCTCAGTTCTGCCTCGGGCCGTTGTTGTCGGCTACCACGCGCCGCGGCCACCTCGTCCGCGCCGGGCAGGACGACCCCTTCTCAGGTATGGAGAGAGCAGGGCACCCCGTGTGCCCGCAGTACTGATGACTACCTTCACCGAACTCGGCCTGCCCGCCCCCCTGGTGGACGCGCTGGCCCAGCAGGGCGTGACCGAGCCGTTCCCGATCCAGGCCGCCACCCTGCCGCACACCCTGACCGGCCGCGACGTGCTCGGCCGTGGCCGCACCGGCTCCGGCAAGACCTATGGGTTCGTGCTGCCCGTCCTGGCCCGGCTGGCCGCAGGACCGACCCGCCGCCGCCCCGGCCGCCCGCGCGCGCTGATCCTGGCACCGACGCGGGAGCTGGCCACCCAGATCGAGGCCTCGATCCTGCCGCTGGGCAAGGCGCTCGGGCTCAAGACCACGACGATCTTCGGCGGGGTCAGCGCGCACCCGCAGATCACCAAGCTGCGTGACGGCGTGGACATCGTGGTCGCCTGCCCCGGCCGGCTGGCCGACCACATGCGTTCCGGCGAGGTGAAGCTCGACCGGATCGAGATCACCGTGCTGGACGAGGCCGATCACATGGCCGACCTCGGCTTCCTGCCCGAGGTCCGGCGGATCCTCGCGGCCACCCCCGAGCGTGGCCAGCGGCTGTTGTTCTCGGCCACCCTCGACGGCGGCATCGACGTGCTGGTCAAGCAGTTCCTGCACGATCCGGTGCTGCACAGCGTCGACTCGGCCCAGTCCCCGGTGGCGACGATGACCCACCATGTGCTGCACCTGGAGGAGACGCATCGGCTCCCGGTGCTCATCGACCTGACCGCGGCGCCGGGCCGCACCCTGGTCTTCACCCGCACCAAGCACCGGGCGAAGGCGCTGACCAGGAAGCTGGTCGCGCAAGGCGTGCCCGCCGTGGAGCTGCACGGCAACCTGGGCCAGAACGCCCGCACCCGGAACCTGACCGCGTTCTCGTCGGGCACCGCCCGCACCCTGGTCGCCACCGACATCGCCGCCCGCGGCATCCACGTGGACGACGTGGCCCTGGTGATCCACGCCGACCCGCCGGTGGAGCACAAGGCCTACCTGCACCGTTCCGGCCGCACGGCCCGCGCCGGCGCGTCCGGCACCGTGATCACCCTGATGACCGATGCCCAGGTCGCCGACGTCCGGGCGCTGACCCGCAAGGCCGGAATCAAGCCGACCACCACGCGGATCGACCCCGCACACCCCCTGCTGGCCGAGCTGGCTCCGGGCGAGCGAACGTTCGACACCTCACCGCGGCGGCCGGTGGTGGACAACCGCCCTTCGAAGGTGACCGCCTCCGGAGCCGCTCCCGGTGCTGGGCGTGGCCGTGGGCGTGGCAAGCCGTCGGAGAACCGGGGCGGGCAGGCGGCTCGGGCGAATGCCCGGTCCCGGCGGTCGGGTGAGCGCGAGGGGACGCCGCCTGGTGGTCAGTCCGACCGGCGGGCCGGGGGCCAACGCAGCCGCAACCAGGCGGACGCCCCGCGCTCGACTCGCACCGGCAACCGCTCGGCAAGGTCTTCCGCCGGAGGCTCCCGCCGAGGTGGGGCCGGTTCGCCTGAGCGGCGGCGGCAGAGCGGTCGTTGAGTGTGTGTGCAGGTCTCTTCCCCGGGATTGCTCCGGGGAAGAGACCGCGCTCAGCTCTCGTCGTAGACCGGCTCGACATAGAGCGGATCGTCGTCTGCGCGAACATACAGAGCGCGCAGCCAGAGCCCTTGCATGAACTCGACCGGCTCGGTCTCCAGGACCCCGGTCAGGCCGTACGGACCATCGCGGAACTCGAACCCGCGCTCACTGGCCCCAAACTGGGCAGCCAGCCGATCCGCCGCAGAACGCAACTCACGCTCAGGCTCCGCACCCTCGGCGACCGGCGACGCCGACAACAGCGCAACCTCGCAGAACCCGCCATCCTGCGCGACGACCCGAACGTACGAGGCCTGCATTCGTTCGGCAATCGGCAGGCACCGAGTCAGCGCTGCGCTCACCCCAGCCTCCAGGACCCGCAGGTGAACCCGAGAGATAACATCCTGATCCTGCCTCGGAGTGAAATCCAAACGAGTGACATAGCTGGACTCTTCGATTTCCGGCACACCGAATTTTGTCGATAGACCAAAAATTATGAGCCTTATTCAAAACCCCAGGTGGTTGAGAAAAAGAACAGCCCGCGGGCGGCATCGTAGGCGTCGTGGTAGGTGGCGTAGGGTCGGCAGTAGTCGGTGTGGAGGATACGCCAATTCTTGAAGTGTGCCACGAGTCGTTCGATGGGTGCGCGTAGCGCGGATATTTCCGCGTTGCTCTCTTTGTCTAGTTTGCTGAGCTCGCCTCCTTTTGGTTTTTCCTGGGCGTGATCAGGCTGGTTCCTTGATAACCTTTGTCTCCGATGCCGCCACTGGATTCCTGGATGATTTCGGCGGCCCGTGTCTCGTCGAACGCGGTCTTGTCGTGCGCGCTCCCCGGGAGCGGATCGGAAATGTATACCGGCGCTCCGTCCAGCAGGCCAACGAGTTGCGCGTTGAAGCCGGTGGTGCCGTGTTTGCGGCTCCACAGCTCGTGGTGCTCGGCGTAGGACCAGCACGGCGTGATGGTGCCATCAACCAGGCACACCCTGCCCTTCACCATCTCGATGGCCTCGGCCGCGGTCGGCACGAACTCCTTCAGGACGGCCTTGATCACCGGCACCAGCATCGTGACGATCCTCGACACCGTGGGCTGCGAGACCTTCCGCAGATCGCCGAGAAATTCCTGGGTCCCGTTGTGTCGAAGATACATACACGCGATCTCCACTGCGCGATACAGCCCACACGCTTTCGGTCGGCCAGACTTCTTATTCCACGGCTCGGTCAGTGCTTCATGAACGCGCCGCACGAGCTCCTGCATCTGCGACAGCATTAGTCCTGTAGTACGATGGTATCGCAACGGTCTTTCCTTGGTGATTTGATTTTTGGTGTGGTAACCGCAATCAATATCACAAGGAAAGATCGTTGCCCATACGACACGCCGGGCGTTTGACAAAAGTCAGTCAAGCAATATTTGAAATTCTCTCCCATATGGTCTCCTGCCCTTTTGAATAATCCTCATTATGAATGCGCAGGTAGCCAGGGGTGCCCGTCGGCGAGCATGATGAGGGTGTCGAAGAAGTTGCGGCCGTGCTTTGCCGCAGTGGATAGGTGGCTGCGGATCGCGCAGAACTGTTTGGCGCCGGTGAGGCTGCGCAGGCAGCCAGACACCTTCTGCCGGAGCTTGATCATTCTGATGTCGCGCTCGGAGCCGTTGTTGTCAGCAGGTATTCGCCAGTCGATGGTGAAACGGAGGTAGTCGTCTTGCCGGTCTGTCAGTCTGCGGGCGAGCGCGTTGTGCTTCTTCATCACCTTGTTGCTGCGGGCGGCGGTGGAGGTGATGCCGATCTGGACGGCGGAGCGGAAGTGCCGGACCTGCTCGGCCAGGGCATCAGGGTCGATGGCGTCGGCACCGGTGGCGATCGCCTGGCCCACCAGCTTCTGCATCGCGACGAGCGCGTCGGCGGCCTGGGTAGCCCAGCACCAGTCGGCGTCGGGCATGGTGTCGGCGACTGCTTGCAGCTCACGCAGGGCGTGAGCACAGCACAGCTGGTGTTCAACATCGACGTAGCTGTCGTAGGGTGCCCACGCGTCATGCACCGCCACCCCGCGGAACCGCGAGAGGACACCGGCGTCGTCGATGCCCTCGCTGCCGCGCTTGGGGTGGCAGGTGATCAACGTGTACTTGCCGGTCCGGGCGCAGTGAACCCAGTGCAGCCTGCCCGCCACCCGCAATCCGGTCTCGTCGAAACCGGCCACCTCAGATTCGGCGATCCGGTCGGTGACCTCGCTGAGGAAGCCGTCCAGCCCGTCGGCGGCACGCTTGGCCATCGTTGCCACGGTGCCTTCGGAGACCGGGCTGCCGAACAGCTCGGCCAGCGCCTGCGCGGTGCGCTTCTTCGACAGGAACTGTCCCACGTAGAGATAGAGGATGATCGCGGTGATCCGCGGCCCGTACTGCACTGGCGCGGTCACACCCTCCGGCGCGGCACCGCAGGTCGTGGTCCCGCACGCGCAGCGGCGCGCGATGAGCTGGTGCTCGGTCACGCGCACCGTCACCGGTGGCAGATCGAACACCTGCCGCCGTTCCATCCCAACCTCAGGTGCGTTCGCGAGGTTCGCGCCGCAACCACGACACGGACCGGGCTCGTGCCGCTCCCGCTCGTTCGGGTTGTCCACCAGCGCCAACGTCGAGCCCGGATGCCCCGGTTGCCCACCCGGCTTCATTCCGCTCTTGCGCCGCAACGACTTCGGGGCCGGCTTGACGAACGGCGAGTCCGAGGACGGCGGCTTCGACGAGTTCCGACTGTTCTGCCCCACCAGCCGCTTCAGCTCGGCAACCTCGGCCTCAAGCCGCTCAATCCGCTCGGCCTGCCGCACGACAAGCGCCGCGAGTTCCTCATAGGACGGACCCCGACCAGCAGACACCTACCCATGATCAAGAACATCAACGACAAGATCAATTCGCCACGCCGGAGACCTGACCAGTCACGACCGATCAGCACAATTCAAAGACGACATGGTCGGTTCCGTCATCCCCTGCAGCGAAGGCTTACTTCAGCTGCGTCAGCCCGATCCACGCCTCCGAATTCATTTTACCACTCAACACCTTGGTCCTACTTTACAAATTACGACATTAGAGCGTGTCTCATTTGGCGAGTTTCTTGTAGCAGGTGATGGCGGCGCCGAGGGTGAGGAAGGCGAGGTAGTGGCTGGGTTTGCGTTCGTAGCGGATGGTCAGGCGCCGGTAGCCGGTGAGCCAGGCGATCGTCCTTTCGATGACCCACCGGTGTTTGCCGAGTTTGTCGTTGGATTCGATGCCTTTGCGGGCGATGCGTGGGATGATCCGGCACTGGCGGAGCCAGGCGCGCAGGGCGGGGATGTCGTAGGCCTTGTCGGCATGCAACTTGGCCGGTTTCCGGCGTCGCGGGCCGCGGTGGGATCGGATGGCGGGGATCGCGTTGACCAGGGGTTTGAGTGCGTGGCTGTCGTGGGTGTTGGCCGCGGAGATGGCGACGGTCAGGGGCAGGCCGGCCCGGTCGGACAGGACGTGGATCTTCGAGCCGGGTTTGCCGCGGTCGACCGGGCTCGGGCCGGTCAGTCCGCCCCTTTTTTGGCCCTGACGGATGCTCCGTCGAGGACCGCGCGGGACCAGTCGATCATGCCTTGGCCGCCCAGTTCGTCCAGCACCGCCCGGTGCACATCGCGCCACAGTCCAGCGGCAGTCCACTCGGCGAACCGGCGATGCGCGGTGGGTACCGTGACCCCGAAGCTGGGCGGCAGATGTCGCCAGGCACACCCGCTGGTCAGCACGAACACGATCGAGGTGAACACCGCCCGATCGTCCACCCGGGACATTCCACCACCCTGCGGGCGCGTCTTTCCCGGCGGAATGAGCGGCTCGACCAGCGTCCACAACTCGTCCGGCACCAGGCGTCGCGACAACTCGTCCATCACAAGCCATGATCATGCCCGCACCTCAATAAAGATCCAAGTGAGACACGCTCTTAGTAGTGCTATTCGAATTCACTCATTATCTTCACCGATTCCGGCCCCAGGTACCGCCACATGTCTCGAAGATGTGGTTCACCCACCTGTGTTGCCAGATTGTGCATAGTATCGAACATACTGCTTCTCATGTATAGGATATCTTGATCATTATGGGTTTCCTGTCCCGCACGGAGAGTATCTTCGAGAAACTCGAAAATTCGGCACCGGACACCGTCATCGAACTGGTCCCAGGATTGCACTAGAACGCGAGCCAACTCTACGATCCGCAGGTAAACGGGGAGTGGATTCGCCAGCTGCCAAGCTCGCTGACGCTCTTGAGCCTCCTCATCGAGCGGCTCCCAAGTGGGGTCACGGAACGGGGGACTATGCCAGTCTTCCACTGTTTCCCGGTCAGCTTCGGCCAGGAGCGGATGAAGCCCGAGCAAGTCCGGCAGCCATACCGGTTCCGGCTCCACTGCATAGTCTGGTTGTTCACCACTCTCGTCGATCGTCATTCTCCCACCGCATCCTTAAGGTCTCTCAAAACATTCATCGCAACTTGGGCGTCGTGGTCAAGTTCCGGATCACGGTTCCGCAGCCATTTTTCCAGACCGGTTATGTAGTTTTTCGCCTTCTCAATATGGTCCGACCCCTGTACTGTAATCCCCCACTTTTCGAGGGCCCTCTCGGCCCGCACCGCCGATGCCGTACTGCCGTTTGCGAATTTCGCGCCCTGCCGCCATAAATTATCCATTATACGCGCAAGCTTTGGGTCACTTACAAACGGCTTGGACATCTCGGTACCGAGAATCTCTGTCATTCGATGGTAAAGTGCCCGATTCGCCGGACCGAGCGCCTCAGGCAGGGATCCTCTGGCGATCATACCGCCGCTACCGCGGAATATTTTGCCCAAAAAATTTCCAAATCCCCCCTCATTGTAGATAATGGGACGACCAGGGAAGGGGAGGGTACCAATCAGGGTAGAGCCGCACGCCACAGGCCGTTCGGTGCAGTATTCGGCCATCAGGTATTTCGCGCCCTCAAGACCTTCGGGCAGAGCTGACCATCGGATGTTCCGGTCGGCGACCCAAATGTCGAAATCGTGGGCGAGGCTGTCGCAAGATCCAGTACCGAGCTGGCTCCTGCTCGGCAGTTGGACGCCGTTGAGATAGCAAACGCCATCTAACGTCAGCACGTAGGTGCCGGACTCATATTGGCTCATCCCTATCCCGCTACTGCGGTCAGAGCCGTTAGGGGCGGAATGTGCTTGTGCTTCCTGGAACTTCCCGAGGAACGCCTGGACCGCGTCGGAAGCAGCCCTCTGGGCATCGGCGGCATCTTTCCCGGCGTCGAGTGCAGCGCGGCGTGCGCGGGCCGCCGCGGCTGCTGCGGACGCCGCCGCGGACCGTGCCTGAGCTGCGGATGCAGCGGCCTGCTGAGCAGCGTTTGCAGCGGTCTTGGCATCGGCCGCGGCGCGGGCCGCGGCGTTGCGCGCAACCCGAGCGGACTCGGCGGCTGCAGCGGCTGATTTGCCTGCGGCGTCGGCGGAACGTGCGGCGTCGTTGGCATAGCCCCGTGCGCGGTCGGCCGACTGGCGTGCTTGTTCGGCGTATCCGGCAGCCTCCTGGGCAGCATGCCGGGCGACGGCGGCAGCTTGGGCGGCTTCGGCGGCCTGTTGCTGCGCGAGCGCAGCAGACTGAGCGGCGTCGGCGACGAGACGGTCGATGCTCGCGTGGTGGGCATCGCGGGCCTGATCCCGCAGGCGGGCGCGGTATTGTTCGGTGGCAAGAAAATTGTGGCGCATCTGCGGCGTGCCGGTGAGCGCAATCTGCGCATCGGTCTTGACTTCGGGCCCGCCCGCCGCCATGACCTGGGTTGTCTGCAGGTCGTCATCAATTTCGCGCGCGCGGTACTGGCCGTGCCGGAGGAACTCAGTCACCGCTGCCTGACCACCGTCGAGAGCTTTGCTGGCGGCCTCTTTCATGGCGGGACGGGCATTATTCAACAGACGAGCGACCTGAATTTCATCGTCTTGCTGGCGGCCCGAATAGTTCGGGAAAGCCAGGAAGGCCGCGACGGCGGCGTGGTCACCACCAAGGGCTTGCTGGGCCGCCGCATTGAGCGCGGCCGGTCCGCGAGCGGCCACTGCTACGACAGTGGCACGGTCATCCTGGTCCGCAGCAGTGTCGACGCCGGTTGCTGCCCAAGCGAGGACGTCGGTATCGGTGCCACCGAGTGCGGTCTGAGCGGCGCGTTCGGTCCAGGGACTGCTCCGCTCGGCCAGCCGTAGCGCAGCCTTGCGCGCCGCAGTGACTGCGTCCCCTGCAGGTGTCGCGGTGTTGCGGGCGCTAGCGAGCCAACCCCTGACCTCGACGTCGCGGACCGACTCGGCCGGACGCGCGTCTTCAGTTCCGGGATCCGGCTGGGGATGGGCACGCAGGTCGCTGGCAGCCTTCTGGGCGTCGGCGCGGCCTTGTTCGGCGCGGATCGCGAGCTGCTCCTCTTCGGTCTCCCGGGCGAGGGCAACGACCTTCTTCACCTGCTCGACCGCGGCAGACGCGGCTTCAGCAGAAGTTTTCGCTGCTTCGGCGTGCCGAGTCGCATCTTCGGCGGCGTGCTCAGCTTCGCCGGCATGCCGGGCGGCTTCGTCCGCGGCTTGCGCAGCGGCATCGGCGTGCTCGGCTGCGCCAGCCGCAGCCGAACGCGCATCCCTGGCATTGTCAGCGGCGGCATTGGCCAGCCGCTGCGCCGAGTTCGCAGCCCGGTTCGCCCGCGCTGCCGCGGCTTTCGCTGTCGCAGCCTGGGCTTTTGCCCGGGAAGCCTCATTCGTGGCGACCCCTGCTGCCTGGCCTGCACGCGCGGCAGCATCGGCAGCGGCCGCTGCGTTGCCTGCCGCCGAGGCCGCAGAGCGTGCCGCGCCGAGCGCACCCAAAATGGCGTCTACTGCGTGTCCTGCTGCTTCGGCTGCGGTCCTCGCGCCCTGCGCAGCGTCGCGCGCGCCCTGTGCCGCCTGACGCGCAGCAGCCGCTTGTCCCGCGTCGGCGCGCGCCGCATTCGCGGCACGGTAAGCCGCCGAGGCCGCATTTCCGGCCAGAACCGCAGCCGAGGCCGCGCGCTGCGCGGCACCGACTGCTGCCATCGCTGCGGCATGCGCGGTGCTTGCTGCCGACACTGCCTGCGCAGAAGCGGACGCGGCCCCTTGCGCGGCATCCGCTGCCCTCGACGCCGCACCAGCCGCGCGGCTGGCATCTCCTCGCGCGGCATCGGCTTCCCGCGCAGCGCGCTCGGCAGCTTCCTTCGCCATTGCCGCGGCCTGAACAGCCCGTTCGGACGCAGCCTTCGCCGCACTCATCTCCGCGGCAGCCTGCAGCTGCGCCTGTTTCGCGACCTCAGCCAAGCCGGAAACGGTCTGAGTCTGCTTGTCCCGGTCCGCCGCGACGAACTGGTCACGAGTGAGAAATTCAGTGATCGCCGCATATGACCCGTCATCGAACGCACGGGCCGCCGCAGCCTTCACCTCCGGGCCACCGGCAGACATGATCTGTGTGGTCCGTACCCGGTCATCGTCCTCGCGAGCAGCGAACTGCCCGTGTCGCAGAAACTCCTCCAGTGCCTGGTACGAGTGCGCGTCGAGCGCCTTCGACGCCGCTTCTCTCACCCCGGGCCCGCCTGCGGCAAGCACCCGGGACACCTCGATCTCCGCATCCGTCTGATACGGGGTTGCCCACCCCGAAGCGAGGAAAGCGCGCACCGCCGAGGGCCCACCGTCGAGAGCTTTGGCAGCGGCTTCCTTGATCGCCGGACCACCACTGGCGAGCATCCGGGAAGCCTGCAACTCGTCGTCGATCTGTTGCGCAGCAGCAAGATCCTGCTGCAAGAACGCCGACACGCCGGCATCGCCGCCGACCAGCACACCCCCTGCTCGCTCGCGAACCTGTGCCCCGCCGATCAGCCAGGCATGGGCCAGCTTCTCCCGATCTGTCGCCGACGTTCCCACCGCATCGGGCACGTCGGAGCGGCGAACCGAATCTCCGGCCACCGCGCCACTGTGCGGAACCTGCATCCGATGCACCGGGGAATGGGCTTCGGCCGCTACGGCGGAGACTTGGCATCCCCCGACCACCGATACCACGGCAAGTGCGGCACCGATGATCGCCCGGTACCGCACCCGTCTGCTCAGCTCTTTTGCGCTGTCTCCCCCGGCGCTCATGCGCCCCTCCTCACCTTTCGCGCAGCAGCCGTGCGCGCATCCCACCCCCGAGACAGGAGTGGAGCATCAACATTGGGCCCGGAAACACCGCGGCATCAGCACGCGAAAACCACCGGGGCGCCCGAAACCTACACCCGAAGATCCAGAACGCCAAGCCGGTAAACCGGCGTCGGCGCCAGCCCGGTTTTCGTTACCGTCCCGGCCTGTGTTTCGGATCGCATTGCCCGAAACGTCCGGTGGATGCTAGCGTTTCGCAGAACATAGATTTTTGCATTGCAAAAGATCTGTCGAAGACGCAGGGGAATAAGGTGGGGAATACAGGGGCGCGAGTGCAGCTCGCGCGAGGGGTGAAGAGCGTCGCCGTCTGGACCGCGGCGGGCACAATGACGGCCACAATCGCCATCGTCGGCGCAGGCGTCGCACACGGCGGCATCGCCACACAGGCCGAAGCCGCCGATGAACCTTCGTCACTGGTCGAGGACTACAACTACCCCGGACGAGACGAGATCCTCGCTGAGAAGCACGTAAAGCTGCTTCAGGGAGACGGGAGGATCTTGCTCGCTGACTGTGGCGAGGATGTCATCGAAGTCCGCTCACGCGAGATCGGCACAGTCTGCTTCCGCTCCACGGGGGCCGAAGGCTGGCTGACCGTCGAAATTCCCAGGGTGTACCTCGGCAAGGCAGACTCCCACACGGTCGGCATGCGGCTGACCGACAACGGGAAAACCGAGGACCACACCTTGAAACCGCAGGAGTACGCCCCATTCGGGGAAGGCGTCGACAACCAGCACGCGCCCACCGTCCTCCTGAAGATCACCACCAAATCCTGACCGCGCCGAGAAGCGACCATCGTGCGTTGTTCTTCTGGCCGGTTGCCGACCGGCTGCGCCTCCGGCTTCGGCCTCATCGTCGTGCAGAGCAGTGGGATCAGCGGCGACGACTCCTCCTTCCAGACGCCCGGCGCACCAGGCTCGGTAACCATGCAATCCCGGAGTCGAAGAGAGTCATGAAGTGAACAGCCTTCCCCTATTCTTCCGCAGATCGGCGGCTCTTTCGGCCGCCATCGTCGCCGGCAGCCTGCTCACCGTAGCGCCCGCGCAAGCCGTCAGCGGCGGCACCGAAGTTCCCGCCAAGACCTACGACTTCATCGCGCGGGTCTCCGCCGATGGGCATGGTTGCAGTGGGGTGCTGGCCGGCCCGGAGTGGATCATCACCGCGGGGACATGTGTTCCGGCCGGGTCGGGTGCGCCGAGCAGCCCGGTAACGGTCACAGTCGGCGGCAAGACCAGTCAGGTCACCAACCTGATCCCCCGGACGGACCGGGACCTGGTGCTGGCCAAGCTGGCGACCCCGATCACCACGGTCACACCGGTCGCGCTGAGCGCGAAAGCACCCGCGGCGGGCGACACTCTGACCGTCGCCGGATATGGGCGGACTGCGAACACCTGGGTTCCGGACAAGGCTTCCAGCTTGTCGTTCACCACGGCGTCGGTGACCGATACCGCGCTCTCGCTGACCAACGCCGATGGGCACGACACGTGCAAGGGTGACGCCGGCGGTCCCGCACTCGTGAAGACCGGGGGTGCCAAACTCGAACTGGTCGGCATCAATTCCCGGTCCTGGCAGCACGGCTGCCTCACCGTCACCGAGAAGCGGGCGGGCAGCACCGAGGCGCGCACCGACGACATCGTCGGCTGGATCCGTTCCCAGGCACCGGAATTGGCGATCCAGTGCCGGGCGACGGTGCCGATCTTCGCGGTCAGCAACGACCTTCTGCTCTACGGGCACCCAGATCCCGCCAATGGCGGGCCGCTGGGGGCGACGCAGTCCGTGATCGGAACCGGTGGCTGGTCGGCCTACGTCCGCGTACTCGCCGGGCCGGACGGGCTGATCTACGGTATCCGCGCGAACGGCGAGGTCTACCGCTACCGGTGGACAGGCGCGGCTTGGTCCGACGATTCCCGCACGCTCGTCGCGACCGGATGGAACGGGTTCGACAAGGCGAGCAACCACAACCTGATCACCATCGACAGCCGCGGCGACGTCTACCTGATCAACCCGGACGGCACGCTCGTGCGCGGCCGCTACGACGCCGCCGCCAAGACCTGGGACGCCAAGACCGTCGACACCGGCTGGAACGACTACACGCTGATCACCGGAGCGGGTGAAGGCGTGCTCTACGGCCGCACCAGCGACGGACGGCTCTACCGCCACGTCTGGGACGAGAAGACCCACCAGTGGACGAAGAAGCTCGTCGGCGAGGGCGGTTGGAACGCGTTCACCCGCATCTCGTCCGCGGGTGCAGACGTCCTCTACGCCGTGACCATCAGCGGCGACCTGCGCTGGTACCGGTACCTGCCCTACACCGAAACCTGGGCGCCCGGCCCGACCACGGTCGGCAACGGCGGATGGCAGAAGTTCAGCGACGTCGAGGCCGAACGCAACGCCTGCGCCCCGCGCTGACCCGCAGCATCCGGGCGGGGCCACGGCCCCACCCGGACAGCCTTGGGCAAGACCGGCCGCCCGGGGATCACGCCGTCGTCATCCCATTCTCTTCTCTCCGAGGAAAAGCTCCTTTCATGACCGCAGTCTTCGACGGCACCCTCAGACGCCCGCGCGGTACCCGCACCACGCAACGGATCTGGACCTATCTCGCACTCACCGCCGTCACGCTGATCAACGTAATCTCCCACGCCGACGCCCAGCGCGAGGCGCACACCCGCCTCTTCGGCGACGCACTCAACTACTACCGGATGTCCGAGCAGACCGGCGCCCCGGTCGACAACCCGTTCGCACTGCGGATGCTCAGCCCCTGGCTCGTGCACCGCGCCCACCTGCTCACCGGGCTCTCCCTCGACACCCTCTGGCTTGCCCTCACCACCGTCACCACGCTCGCCGCGATCCTGGTGTTCTTCGAATTCCTCTGGAACCACCTCCGGCTCCAGCTGTTCACCGCGGCCCTCTCCGCGACCGCGCTCGCCTGTACTTTCTGGTACGCGCTCTACCCTCTCAGCAACATCGCACTCGTCGACCCGCTCACCAACCTGCTCACGATGATCGCGCTCTGGCTCGCCTTGCGCGGCCGGCTTGTCCTCTTCACAGCCGTGGTGATCATCGGCTCGGTCAACAAGGAGACCACGCTCCTGCTCGCCCCGCTGTACCCGCTGCTCGCCTGGACGCAGCAACGATCACTCCGTGACCGCCAGGTACTGGCCGGGCTCGCCGCCACACTCATCGCCATCGCCGCGTACATCGGCTATCGCATCTGGGCTCAGCACCTCATCGGTGGCAACTACGGATTCGGGACCGGACAGGCCAACGCCGGCATTCTCGACAACATCCGCTTCGCCCTCGCCGACAGCAAGGGCAACGTCCAGCTCGCCATTTTCGCCACGTTCCACTTCTTCTGGCTCATCTTCGCCTACGGCCTCTACCGCAGCCACCGGCTCCACGGCCTCCGCGACCCGTTGCTGGTCGCCGGGCTCTGGCTGTTCGCCTGCTGCCTCGCCGGGCGATTCCTCGCCACCGACACCAGCCGGGTGTTCGTGATGCTCGCGCCGGTGGTCCTCGCCGTCGTCGCACTCACTTTCGACCGGCACCACAACGACCGGACAAGGCTCTGGATCGGCCTGCTCTTCGCGGTCTACCTCGCGATCAACTTCCGCTGGGTCCCCGGCCCGGCAAGCCTCATCCTCGACGCGCTCGCCACCGTCGGCTTCGCCATCATCGTCCACACCGGACGGATCACGGCACCCCGAACCCGCCGTCGGCCCACATCGTGATCAGCAGCATCAGCAACAGTGGTCCCCCGCCCAGCACCGCCAGCGCGGCGACGTTCGTCTTCTTGTACTGCACCAGCAAGGCCACGAACTCCCGCAGGAAGGCGCTCGGTACGAAGTAGGAGGCGGTCTTCGCGCCGATCACGTCCAGTTTCAGGCCGAGGCGGCGGGCCAGCACGGCGGTGCGGAACACGTGATAGTTGTTCGTCACCGCGAGCATGCGGCCTTCGAATCCGCGGGCCGCGAGCAGATTCACGCTGTAGCGCAGGTTCTCCTCTGTGGTGGTGGCCTGGTCTTCGAGCACGACGCGGGACGAGGGGACGCCGGCGTCGGTCAGGTAGCGGCCCATCGCCGCTGCTTCGGAGGTCAGTTCGTCCGAGCCCTGGCCGCCCGAGACGACCAGCAGGGCGTCCGGGCAGCGCTCGGCGACCTGGACGGCCCGGTCGAGGCGGCTGGCCAGCAGTGGGGGCACCCGGTCACCGAGCAGCCCGGAGCCGAGCACGATCACGGCGCCGGCGCTGGCGCGGCGGTTCACCTGGCTGTAGAGCGCGGAGTACAGCAGCAATCCGGTGAAGACGAAGGCCAGATAACCGGCGACCAGCAGCGCTGAGACGGCCACGGTGAGCAGCCAGACCTCGTGGGCGAAGAACAGCGAACTCAGCGTCAGCGCGAAGATGCCGAGCATGGCCAGGCCGGCCAGCAGTGACAGCAGGTTCGCCGGGCTGCGGCCTTCGCGGACGAGCATCACCACGCCGTTCGCGATCAGCGCCCACGGCAGCAGGAGCGCGGCGAGCGCGGCCAGCAGCATGATCACCAGTACCACTACGGTCTGCACCCAGCCGGCATTGCGCAGCAGGCCGATCAGCCACATCCCGGTGAACAGCAGCGCGATGGCGAACCACACCGCGTTCCCCAGGCGCCGTGGTTCGCGGATGAAACGCGCCACGAAGATCAGGACAGTGCACAACGCGAACAACCCGGCGACCATGATCGGGCATTCTGGCGGGTGCCGCCGGCGCCCGCTCACGGAGGGTCACGCAGGCGCTCAGAGCGAAGCCGTCAGCCCCCGGGCGCGCAGCACCGAGCGTTCCAGCGGGCGGAACACCAGCAGTTCGATCGCCACTCCCACCAACAGGATCAGGAAGATCGCCGCGATCACCTTCGGCATCGAGTTGTACGAGGAACCGTCGTTGAGATAGGTACCGAGGCCGACGCCGAGGCTCGGCGAGCGCGCGATCAGCTCGGCGGCCATCAGCGACCGCCAGGAAAACGCCCAGCCCTGCTTCAGCCCGGCGAGGAACCCCGGCAGCGCGGCGGGCAGCAGGATGTGCCGGGCGGCGGCCAGCCTGCCCGCGCCCATCACCTTGCCCACCCGCGGCAGGATCGGCGGGATCTGGTCGATCCCGGACACCAGGCCGTTCGCGATCGACGGGACCGAGCCGAGCAGCACCACGAAGTAGATCGCCCCGTCGTTGATGCCGAACCAGATCACCGCGGCGGGCACCCAGGCCACCGACGGCAGGTTCTGCAGCCCGCTCAGCAACGGCCCGATCGCGGCCCGCACCACGCGCACCTTCGCCACGAGGATCCCCAGCGGCGTGCCGATCAGCACGCCGGCGGCGAAGCCCAGCGCGGCGCGGTGCACGGAGGTCCAGATGAAGCCGAACACCGAACCGTCTGCGACCGTACTGCGGAACTCGTCCCACACCGCGAGCGGCTCGGGCAGCGTGGTCTCCGGCCAGAACGCCGCGGCCCACAGGACCTGCCACAGCACCAAGAGCAGCACGAGCGCGCCGGCCGGCGGCAGGAATCCCCGCACGAAGCGGCGTCCGAACGAAGGCGGGCGTGGGCCGGCTGGGGTGTCGAGCCGGTCCAGCCCGGCGCCGACCGCCTCGTCGAGGTCCGTGCCCGCCTGCTCAGGCTGCGGCATGGGTACTGATCACCTCACGCAGATCCGCCGTGATCTCCTCGGCGAGCTGCTCCGCGTCCGACGACTGCACGTCCCGCCACTCACGCACCACCCGGCCCGGACGGGAGGACAGCAACACCACCCGCTGACCCAGCCGCACCGCCTCACGCACGTCATGCGTCACGAACAGCACCGATGTCCCGGTGCTGCGCCACACCCGCATCAGCTCGCCCTGCAGCACGTCACGGGTGATCGCGTCCAGCGCGGCGAACGGTTCGTCCATCAGCAGCAGGGATTGTTGGTCGTCGCTGCCGACGCGATGCGTCGCGGCCAGTGCACGGGCCAGCGCGACCCGCTGCCGCATCCCGCCGGACAGCTCGTGCGGGCGTTTGCTCCCGGCGCCGCCGAGGCGCACCAGTTCGAGCAGCCCGGCCGCCTTCTCCCGCCGCTCGGCGCGGCCGAATCCGGCCAGCCGCAACGGTAGTTCGACGTTCCGTGCCGCGGTCAGCCACGGCATCAGTGCGGCTTCCTGGAACACCACCGCGGGCCGCGACGTGCTGAGGGTGATCCGCCCGGCGGACGGCTGATCCAGCCCGGCCACGAGGTTCAGCAGCGTGCTCTTGCCGCACCCGGAAGCACCGAGCAGGCAGACGAACTCTCCCGGCGCCACCGTCAGATCGACGCCGTCGAGCGCCTGCACCGCGTTTCCGCCCGTGCCGAACACCTTCTGCACGCGGTCGAGGTGCACCGCGGCGGAGGTGACGGCGGCGGGGCCGGGGAGGGTGGTGGTCATCGCGAACCGCCTTCCGATCGAGACGTCACTTGGCCAGTTGCGGAGCCGAGACGGCGGGCAGCTGCTGTGCCTTCAGCACCTCGTTCAGCGGGCCGAAATCGGCGAAGCCCTTGAGGTCCACCGCCGATTCCACGACGCCCGCGGTCACCGAGTCCTGGGCCAGCTGCGGGAATTGCGCCCCGATCGGGTCGGTGGTCAGCTCGATGTTGGAGAACGCGCGGTCGAGCACCGCCGGGCTGAGCGTGCTGCCGGACAGTTCCTTGAGCGCGTTGTTCACCACGGTCTTGGCCTCGGCCGGGTTCTGCTTCGCCCAGTCGATCGCCTGCAGCTCGCCCTTCAGCAGCGCGCGCACGGTATCCGGGTGCTGCTTGAGGAATTCGCTGCGCACCACGACGACGGTGGTCGGGAACCGGCCCTGCGGCCACAGGGTCTTCTCGTCCACGAGCACCTTCGCGCCTGCGTCGAGCACCAGGCGCGAGGACCACGGCTCGGGCAGCCATCCACCGTCCACCTGACCCTTGCGGAACGCGTCGAGCGTCTTCGAGTTCTCGGTGTTGGTCACCTGCACTTGTCCGGTCAGGTGGTGCTCGGCGAGGAACTTCTTCAGCGCGACGTCCTGGGTGTTGGCCAGCTGCGGAGTCGCGAGGTTCCTGCCCTTGAGCCCGTCCACGGAGGTGATGTCCGGCTTGACGACGAGCTGCGCGCCGCCGGAGACCGCGCCGGCGACCAGCTGGATGGCGCCCTTCGACTGGGTGAACCCGTTGATCGCCGGTCCGGAGCCGAGGAAGGCCACGTCGAGCGAGTTGCCGAGCAGTGCGTTGACCTCGGCGGGTCCGGCGTTGAACGTCTGCGTGGTCAGCTTTGTGCCGCCCAGGTTCTGGGCGAAGAAGTTCTTCTTGACCCCCACCAGCGCGGGCGTGTGGGTGACGTTCGGGAAGAAGCCGACGCGTACCTCGGCGGCGGTGCCCTGGTTGGCCGTGTCCGCCACACGGTCCGCCCGCGAGCAGCCGGCCACGACGGTGAGCGCGGCGAGTGTGGCGATGAGCAGGCGGGATCTCGGGAACGTGCGCACGGGGGTGCCCTTTCGGAAACGGCTGGTCCCCGGAGGTTCGCACGGTCACCCGGCGGGGTGCATAGCCATCCGCATCCCGGGAAAATGTGCGGGTTTGCTTGACAGATCCGCGAGGTGCCTGCTCACCGGGGCGGGAGCCAGGGTTCCGGCAAAGTCGGTGTAGAGGTCCGTGAAGGGACCCTTCACGGACTCTGAGTCTGTGAAGGGTCCCTTCACAGACCCGAAACCGGTCCGGCGCACGCCACGAGGTGGTCGCACACACCTCCGCATCGCCCACTGCCGGGTCCCCGACCAACTTTGCCGACACCCTGGGGGCGGGAGCGGCGCTGCGCTCCCGCCCCGGCCGGGCCTGATCAGTCTTGCTGGGCGGGCACGAAGTTCGCGTACTCCTCGATCCGGGCGATCAGGTCGCCTTCGAAGCGGAAGTACACCGCGGCGTGCACCTCGCCGCGCATCCCGTCCTTGGAAGCCACGTGCACGATGTGCTGCTGGAGCACTTCGCCGGGCTCGGCGAGCTGGCGGACGATGGTGTAGCGCATGTACTCGATGTTCGAGATCTGGGCTTTCATGCCGTTGACGTTCTCTTCGATCGTCTGGTCGCCCTTGCCGTCGCTGTGCCAGACGGTGGCGTTCTCCGTGCACAGCGCGCGGGCGGCGGACCACTCGCGGTTTTCCAGGTGCCGCAGGTAATCGGCCGCGAGCGTTTTCAGCTCTTTGTTCACTGTGTTGTCTTCCTTCTGTATTCGGGGATTACTGGCGGTATTCAGGGATTTACCGGCGGGGATCACCGGTCGCGGACGAGCGCGCGCTCGCCGGCTTCGATCCGGATCGGCAGGTGGTTGCCGTCCGGGGCAAGGGGGCAGGTGAACACGGGCGGGGCCAGGTGGTGGTGCGAGAGCGTGACCCGGTTGAAGTCGACCGTCAGGGTGGTGCCGGGCGCGCCCATCGGGAGGACCAGCCAGCGGCCGATGTCCGGGGTGCCGTCGCCGTTCGTGAGGTCGGTGAAGATCACCTGCGCCTGTCCCGGCACCTCCTCGATCACCGTCAGGACGTATTCGATACCGTTGACGGTGATCGCCAAGTCGACCGGCGCGGAAAAGGTTCCGGGACTGCGGGGCACCGTCAGCCGGGGCACCTCGATGCGGCGTCCTTCCGGCGCTTCGCGGTACTCGCCTTGGAAAACCCAGGCCGGGTCATACGGGTATCGCTCGATCCCGGTGATCCCGGACCGGACGAGCGCGGCTTCGTCGGTCACGATCAGGCCGTAGTTACCATCCGCGCCGCCGGCGAAACCCGCCTGGCCGCCGGGAAATTCCAGCGGGGTGCCGGACGGGACTTCGGCCGTGCCCTCGACCGCGACGCCGCCGACCTTCACGCCGTCTCCGGCCCCGGCGGACACCGTCAAGGCACCCGTTTCGGTAGTGGCCCACTCCCCCGGGATGCCTTCGAACGTCTGCGGGTCACGGCCGGTTACAAAGGCCTTCGCAACGATCTTCACCTTGCCGTTGGGTCCGGCGACCTCTTCCCACCGCGCCTCGCGCCACTGCGTGTACTCGGCAGGCGCGGGACGGCGGGCAGCCCACACCTGGCGTTCGGTGCGAACGGAGAGGTCTGAACGCCGCAGCAGGCTGCCCGGACCGTCGGTGTCGAGAAGTTCGTCCAGCGCGGCCAGATCCTCCGCGGGCAGGTGCTCGGCGACGGTGCTGCGCATACGTTGCAGACTGTTGAGCGCGTAGCGGCCGACTGCTTCGGAGCGGGCGCCCTCGACGTTGACGGTGATCGTGCGGTCGCCTTCGATAGTGAACCCAGCTGACGTGAGCATCGGACCCCAGTCGGCACCGCGGTGCGTCAGATGCCCGCTGTGCTGGTGCTCGCCCGCCTGGTGACAACGCTCTTCCAGGCCGGGTCGTGACTCCGGGGCGTCGGCGGGCAGGAATCGCGGGAACCCGGACAGCTCGACGACCACCAGCAGGCCACCGGGGGTGAGCAGGTCGTGGGCCTGGCGAAGAGCCTGTTCGGGCGCGGCCAGATGATGCAAAGACGCGGATGCCCAGATCATCTGGGGTCGTCCGAGATCCGGCCATTCGGCGTCCAGGTCGGCTTGGACGGTGCGCACGCGGTCGGCGACGCCCTGTTCACGGGCCTTTTCCCGAAGGCGCTGCAGGTGCTCGGCCGAAGCATCCACGGCGGTCACGTGCGCCTCGGGGAAACGGGCGAGCAGGGCGAAAGTGCCGGCGCCGGTTCCGGCGCCGAGGTCCACGATCCGCCGGGGCGCCGCGTCGACGGGCAGCCAGGCCGTGATCGATGCGGTGTGGTCCGCGAGGACTTCGGCGTCCAGGTCGAGGAGGTCCGCATGGGAACCCGGCTGGTGGGCGGCGTGCTGGTGGGCGCTCGGCTGATCGGCGGCGTGCTGGTGGACGGCGTCTTCGGCGGCGTCTTGGCCGCCGGCGCGGTCGTGGGCGATGTGCGTCATATGGCCAAGGTAGGAAGATCGTGCGTCTGTGGCACAGCCATTTGCGTATTTGGCAAGACGATGGTCGCGAGCACTGCCCGACACGCATATCCCGCGAGTCAGTCCGGCTTTGGCTCGCCTTTGTGGCCGCGGCGGGCGTCGCGGTCGAAGATGCCGAGAATCTCGCACGGCCCGCCGGCCGCGCCGATCGCATGCGGCAGCATGGTCGGGAATTCGGCCGCCTGATTGGTCTCCACGCGCAATCGCCGGTTGCCCAGCAACAGCACGGCGACGCCGGAGAGCACGACGAGCCATTCGCGGCCCGGGTGCGCGCGCATCCGCGCCGGGCTGTCCGGCGGCGGGTTCGTCATGCGCTGGCGGATCACGGTCAGGCCCGGATCCGCTTTGATCGGCCACCGCATCACCCCGTGCGCACCGTCGATCATCGGGTTCGAGATCACGTCCTGGGTGTCCATCTCCACGAGCTGGTCCAGCGACGTGTCCAGGGCACGGGCGAGCGTGACGAGCTGGTCCAGCGCGAGCCGGCGCTGCCCGTTCTCGATCCGGCTGAGCGAGGACGGGCTGAGGCGTGCCCGTTCCGCGAGTTCCTCCAGCGACCAGCCCTGCGCGACCCGCAGGGCACGGATGCGTTTGCGCACCAGGCTGTCCAGTTCACCGTCGTCTTGCGTCATAGGCAAAAGCTTATGCCCATACCGCAAATCGCGCTTAGCGTCGGGGCGACGAAAGGAGGCGGCCATGCCCGAGACGACCGCCCGGAACGAGACGATCGACGCTGTGGTGATCGGCGGTGGTGCCGCGGGCCTCAGCGGTGCGCTGATGCTGGCCCGCTCCCGCCGTTCGGTGGTCGTGATCGACAGCGGCACTCCGCGTAACGCCCCGGCCGAAGGCGTGCACGGTCTGCTCGGCCTGGACGGTACACCGCCGGGCGAACTGCTGCGCCGCGGACGGGACGAAGTGACCGGCTACGGCGGCCGGATCGTGTCCGGCGAAGTGGTCTCCGCCGTCCCTGCGGAGCCGGACGGCGACCCGCGCTTCACGATCACCCTCGCCGACGGCCGGTCTTTCCGGGCGCGCCGGATCCTGGTCGCCACCGGCGTCGGGGACGTGCTCCCCGACATTCCCGGGCTCGCCGAGCACTGGGGGCACGGCGTGGTGCACTGCCCGTACTGCCACGGCTGGGAGGTGCGGGACGAGCCCATCGGCATCCTGGCCGTCGGGCCGGCTTCGATGCATCACGCGCTGCTGTTCCGGCAGCTGACCGAGGACCTGGTGTACTTCACCCGCGGCACCGACCTGGACGACGACACCCGCGCCCGGTTCGCCGCCCGCGGCATCGAGATCGTGGACTCCCCGGTCGAGGAGGTCGAGTCCGGCGCGAACGGCATCACCGGCGTCCGGCTGGCCGACGGGCGGGTGATTTCCCGGCGCGTCCTGGCCGTGGCCACCAAGATGCTGGTCCGCACCGACGGTCTCGACGGCCTCGGCCTGCCGATGGAGGACCTGCCCGGCGGATGGGGCCGTCGTTTCGTCACCGGCATAGCCGGCACGACGGAGGTGCCTGGCGTGTGGATCGCGGGCAACGCGACGGATCCGTCCGCCCAGGTCGGCGCCTCCGCCGCGGGCGGTGCCCTGGCCGGCGCGCACCTGAACGCCGACCTCGCGAGCGCCGATACGACTGCGGCCTTCCTCGCCGCGAACGCCCCGGTCGAGCGCTCCGCTGCGCGCCACCATGGAGACACCGGGAATTCCCAAGCCGGGCAAGGAAATGCCCGTCCAGTCGCGGCAACTACTACCTGACTCGGGGTTCACCCGACGACCACCGCACTCAACGGGCGGCTTACCTCCCCCGGCCGCTCCCTGCCCGATATCCGGGATACCACAACCTCCCGCCGACCCACGCCACCTATCCCATAACCCCTACCCACCAAGGAAAACCGCGCCATACCCCAGCGGGTCCGGCGCAAGCTTCACCCTGCCATCCGAAAGGACGCCATGAACACCAGCCCATCCTCCACAGCCTCGCCGGGCAGTGCGGGCAGTACCGGAGGAACAACGGTTCCCGACGCCCGGCAACGGCGAGCGATCCTGATCGCGGTCTGCATCGCGTTGATGGCCGTCATCGCGTCGGTGTCGGGATTGAACGTCGCGCAGCCGGATCTCGCGGTGGCGTTCGATGCATCCCAGCGCACCGTGCTCTGGATCATCAACAGCTACACCCTCACCCTGGCCGCGCTCCTGCTGCCGCTCGGCGCGGTCGGCGACCGGTGGGGACGCAAACGCGTGCTGGCCATCGGGTTGACGCTCTTCGGGCTCGCGAACGTCGCGGCCGGGCTCGCACCGTCGGCCGGTGTGATGCTGGCCGCACGGGTGCTCGCCGGGGCCGGAGCAGCGATGATCATGCCGGTCACGCTCGCGGTGATCACCTCGACTTTCCCCGCCGAGGAACGCGGGCGGGCGATCGGGGTCTGGACCGGGGTCGCGGGCGGTGGCGGGATTCTCGGCATGTTCCTGTCCGCGGCGCTGGTCGACGTGGCGAGCTGGCGGTACCTGTTCGTCCTGCCGGTGCTGCTCGTGGTCGTCGCGTTCGTTATGGCGCAGCGTTCGGTGCCGGACTCCCGGGAGGAAACGCGGCATTCCTTCGACGTGGTGGGCTCGCTGGCCTCGATAGTCGCCGTGGCGGGGCTGGTCTTCTACCTCCAGGAAGCGCCGGAACAGGGGTGGGGCGCGCCGGTGCCGCTGATCAGCCTGGGCGTGGGACTGGCGGCCGCGGGCTGGTTCGTGCGCTGGGAACTCCGCCGGCGGGCGCCGCTGCTGGATGTCCGGCTGTTCCGCGAACGGGGACTGACCAGCGGTTCCCTCGGGCTGCTCGCGGTCTTCGGGGTACAGGCGGGGATTTTCGTGGTGCTGTACCCGTTCTTCCAGGCCGTACTCGGCTGGACCGGACTACTGTCCACAGTGGCGCTGATGCCGATGGCGTTGCTGATGATGGCCAGCTCCGGATTGGCTCCACGCCTGGCCGAACGCATCGGTCCGCGCGCGACCATGGCGACCGGCATTGCTCTCGCCACCACGGGGCTCGCCCTCATCGCCGCGTTCGTCTCCGTGGACGGCGGTTACCCGGCTCTCCTGCCAGGCATGCTCGCGATGGGGCTGGGCATGGGGTTGTCGATGACTCCGGCTACCGAGGCGATCACGGGTGCGCTGCCGCGGGACCGCCAAGGTGTGGCGTCCGCGCTCAACGACGTCACCCGTGAACTCGGTACGGCGCTGGGGGTCGCACTGCTGGGCGCGCTGGTTTCCGCCGGCTACCGCAGCGACATCGACACCAAGCTCTCGGGCGTGCCCGCGAACGTCGCCGACGCCGCTCGCGAAGGAATTTCCAGCGCTCTCCAAGCGTCCCACGAGCCGAGCCTGGTGCACGCCGCGCAGGAATCCTTCATCAGCGGCTGGCAAACCGCGATGTGGGCAGGAGTGGCCATCATGGCCGTGCTGTTCGCCTACATCCTGGCTCGCGGTCCAAAACGGTAACCCTACGCGTGGCCGTCGTGGGAATCAGCGGCACGACGGCCACGCAACACGACATAGACCGCGAGCGAAACCACGAAACCCGCGTAATAGGCCAGATCCGCGCCATGCAGCGCGGCAGCCACCGGTCCAGTGTAGACAGTCGTGTTCATGAACGGCACCGCGGCGGCGAACCCGGCGCCGAACGCGATCAGCGCCGCCCAGCTGCGGACCGGACGGTTCAGCTCGGCCAGCACCTCGACGCGGCGGCCACCCTGGGCGCGCCGCAACCAATCCGGCACCACCACGCCCAGGAACGGTGGGATCCAGTAGCTCACGAACAGCAGCACGTTCTCGAACTTCGCGGACAGATCGCCGCTGTGCATCCAGAGGATCAGTGCGAACGCCAGCACCGTCACCACCACCGCGGACACCGGACGGCGCAACCGCACCCCCACCGTCTGCAGAGCGAGCGAGCCGCTGTAGTCGTTCATCGCGTTGGACGACACCGTGACCAGCGCGATCACCACCAACGCCAGATCACCCGGCAGCCCGCCGCCGGCCAGTCCGGCCACCCCGGCGGCGGTCTGGTCGCCCAACGCGGTGCCGAGCGCGAGCCCGATGCCCTCGCCGAGCAGGTACGAAGCGACGAGGCCCAGCAGCGTGAACCAGAAGACCCCGGCAGGCCGGGTCGACGAAGGCAGGTAACGGCTGAAGTCGGCCGCATAGGGCGCCCAGGAGATCGCCAGGCTGAGCGTGATCGTCGAGAACAGCACGACCCCGCCCGCGAGGTCGCCGCCCGTCGCGGAATCGGTGAACGTGATCGGGTGGTCCAGCACCACTTTCACGGCCAGCGCGACGAAAGCGGCCACGAGCACCACGCTCATCACCGCCTGGACCCGGTGGATCACGGCGTAACCGAACACCCCGAGCAGGCACTGCAGCACCAGCACGATCAGCATCGCGGCCCAGAACGGCAGCCCGGTGAGTTCGGCCAGTGCCTCTCCGCCGAACAACCCGACCAGCGCGTCCCAGGCGATCGACCCGAGCCACTGCACCAGTCCGGGCAGCACCACGCCCCGGCCGAACGGCAACC
This sequence comes from Amycolatopsis panacis, assembly GCF_003600245.1. NCBI lineage: Bacteria > Bacillati > Actinomycetota > Actinomycetes > Pseudonocardiales > Pseudonocardiaceae > Amycolatopsis > Amycolatopsis panacis. Next base: position 76,140 of record NZ_QZFV01000054.1, on the reverse strand, counting down.
GCGCGAGCGGCAGCTGCCCGGTACCGGTGTGCGGCCCCCAGGTGGACAGCCAGGCGACCGGCAGCGAACCGAGCAGGGTGCCGATCACCGCGACGACGAACCCGGTGCTGAAACCGAGCCCGAGGCCGGCCCCGAGCGTCCCGGTGAACACCGCGGTCATGGTGAGGTTGGGCGCGAACCACACCCCGGCTAGCCGCCACGGCCTGCCGAACCGGTTCGCCTCCGGCACCGGCGCGATCCCCCGCGCCTCGATCGCGAGATCCCCGGCCCACGACGGCATCCGTCCCCCGAAGACGTCCGCGTCGATCCCACTCATCGCACTGCCCTTCTCCCGGCTGTCCGGCGAGTGTGGTCCGCGGTTGGGCATTGCGCCAGGCCCGTGTGGCCTTCCCGACTCCGCCGTCACCGGCCCCTAGCCCTACTCGCGCGCGCCAGGCCAGCCGGGTGGAGACCTCACGTACCCTTGCGGCACAGGCGTTTCGCCGTGTTCACGCCGGACCTCCGGCATCCCTTTTGGGCGGTTCGATGACCTCGGTGGAGTACGCCCGGACAGCAACCGGCCCCTTCCCCGGCAGGAACCGGGAAAGGGGCCGGGGATTTCAGACGAGCAGCAGGAAGGGGAGACCGCTCGGCGAGCCGAGGCCGGTCACGTCGTCGTAGCCCTTCGTCGTGTGGATCGTCAGGTTCGGGTAGTCCAGCACGCGCGCCGACGTGAGCAGGCCCGCGGAGGCGTCCACCCCGTTGACGAAGTCCACCCGCTGCACCGCGCCGTCCACGTGCTGCACGTCGTTGATCGCCGACGTGCGTGAGGTCAGCTGGTAGAGCACCGGGTTGATGAACCCGTGGTGGACGTGGTCGAGGCTGTCGGCCACCGCCATCACCCCGGCGAACGCCGGCGATGCGAGGCTGGTGCCGCCGATCCGGTACTGGTCGTAGTACGCGCCGTCCGGGAAGGTCTGGGTCTGGCCCACCAGGAACCCGGTGTTCGGGTCGGCGATCGCGGAGATGTCCGGGACCACGCGGCCCTTCGCGCCCCCGGCCTGGTTCTTTGTGGACAGTGCGTCCGGCACGATGCCCTTCTGGTAGAAGGGCTGGCCGAACAGCTTGCTGGTGCCACCGCCCGCACCGCCGTTGAAGGCGCCGGGGAAGCCCGGGGTGTAGACGCCCTTGGTGAGCGTGGACTTGCCCGTCTCCCAGCCGGTTTCGAACAGCCGCCGGCCGTCCTTGCCGACCGCGAGCGAGGTGCCGCCGACCGCGGTCACCCACGGCGCGGAGGCGGAGAAGTCGGGCGAGGGCGAGCCCAGCCGGGCGACCTCGTCGCCGTTGTCGCCGGAGGAGAAGTACACGCCGATGCCTTCGAGCACGGCCTGTAGCGAGATCTGGTTGAACGCCTTGACCTCGTCCGCCGGGATGTCCTCGCCGGTGTCGCCGTAGGAGTTCGAGATGATGTCCGCCTTGTGCCCGGCGACCACGTAGTTCAGCGCGGTGTCCAGCGACAGGTCCTGGCAGTCCGCACCGCCGACGTAGAGGATGTCCGCCCCGGGCGCGAGCCCGTGCGCGGCCTCGACGTCCAGCGTCTCCTCGCCGTACCAGCCCGAGGCGTCGCACCGGTCCGGCGCTTCCTGGCCCGGAGTCGGCGGGAAGATGTGCTGCTTGAACTGCGCCTTGGTCAGCGGGTGCGCCGGGTCGTTGCGCCGGGCGTACTCGGACGCGTCGGCGTAGATGGTCGGCGAGGCGAACGCGTCGACGATCGCGATCGTGGTGCCCTTGCCGTCCGCGCCGAGCCTCGCCGCCTGGTCCAGACCATACGCCGAGCGCAGCTGCGCGGGGGTGTATCCGCATGGCGCATAGGGCAGCTGCTTGCCTTGGTAGGCCGGGTCCGTGGTGTCGGTCTTCTCGCCGTAGTACGCGCTGCACGGGCCGGAGTTGCGGAACCCCTTCGACGGCGGCGCGGTGGACGGGCCGCCCGCCTGCTGAGTGACCGGAGTGTCGGGATTGGTCAAGCCGTCGGTGTGATCCGGCTTGAACAGCCTGGTGGCCTGGTCCACGCCGATCACGCCGAGCACCGCGCCGGACAGCGACGCGGGCACGGAGAGGTTCTTGTCCGCGGCCCGAAGCGTCTGCCCCTTCACCGAATACTTGCCGAGCTTGACCGCGAACGCGCGCTGCACCTGATCGGCGGAGCCCGAGGCGGTCACGTAAGCCCGGTTGTCCGGCACCGCACCGAGGTGGAATCCGGCGCCGGAGAGCCAGTTCCGCACCGCGGAGACCGTCTGGTCCGAAGCGGCGAAGCTGTCGCGCACCTGGTCCGGGCTGAGATACCGGCGGAAAGCCGGACTGTGCGGATCGGACACGGCCTGTGCCGCGGATTCCGCGCCCGACTGGTCGCGCAGATTCAGGTAGACCCGGAAGTCCACAGTGGACGACGGCGGGGTGTCGGCGACCTTGGCCGCCGGATCGGCCCACTGCGGGTGCGATTGCGGAATGTCCGCCCGGCCCTGGGCCGAGGCCATCGCGGGCGTCGCGGTCAGGCCACCCACCACCGCGAGCGACAGGAACACGATGAGACTTCTTCGCACTGCCAACTCCCCTCGTGAAGCGCGGCCGGGCTCCCCCGGTCGCCCGCCCGAGACTAGGTGGGCACCCGGCCCCACGGTCCACGTCTTCTCCTCCGGTGCGGAACCGTTATCTGTCCCGGCGCGATTTCCGCACCGGGAATCCGATTCATCCGAAATATCCTGGGGGAATTGTGGAGGTCTCGGTGATAAATACGGATTCCGACTTCAGTCGGATGGCCCAGACCACCCCCTCACATCACCCGGACGATCACCGCGTTCACTCATCCCAGTGACGACGACAGCGGGGGATATGCCGACGAGAACCGGGCCGGTCGCCGCAACGGCGACGCGGCGAACCGAGGGGTGTCCGCCGGACGTGCGGGGTCCGAATCCGGGGTTCCGGCCGGTTCCCGGGCGACGATCACTTCGTGATCCGACACGGAGTACTGGCGATTCTGCTGGGCATGACGGCCGTGGTGCCGCACTTCGCCGGGGACAGCTGGCCGGTCGAGTTGTCCACGGTGGACGGTGACGATTTCGGAGTCGCCTACGCAGGCGCACTGAGAGCGGATGGCGCGGCGGGGGAAAGACCGGGGGTGCTGGTGAGCACCGAACATCGGCTCTCCTCCCCCGCGGACCGGGTGCGCGCCCGGGTCGACGCGGACCGGCCCGCCGGAGTCGAGGTGGACGTGCGCGGGCGGATCGGCGAAGACTGGACGGAATGGCTGCCGGCCGGGGAGCTGTTCCCGCGAGCGGTACAGGTGGTGCAGGCCCGGATCTCGGTGTCCGGCCCGGCCGCGGTCCGGGCGGTCACGCTGTCCGCCGATCGGGTCGCCCGGGTCGAGTCCCCGCCCAGCACGGTCGCGCTGGGTTACCGGATCTTCGCGACCAGAGAGGGGCTCGTCGGCGGCACCACGTCGAACGGGCACAAGATCGTCGAGCGTGACCACTTCGTCTCGTTCCCCTCGACAAAGTCGGTGTCGCCCAAGGGAACCGGGAACTACACCGCCCGGGTCTGCCTGACCGACGGCACTCGCTGCGAGTACGCGCCGGTGTGGGAGGTCGGGCCGTGGAACACGCACGACGACTACTGGAACCCGGCGGGCTCCCGCGCGCAGTTCCCGGAGCTGCCCCAAGGCGTGCCGGAGGCGCAGGCGGCCTACAACGACGGATTCAACGGCGGCAAGGACTCCCGCGGCCGCACGGTGCGCAACCCGGCCGGTGTCGACCTGGCCGACGGCACCTTCTGGGACGGGCTCGGGCTCACCGGCAACAGCTATGTCGACATAACCTACCTGTGGACCGGCGCCGCCACCGCGACCGCAATCGTGAGCACCGCGGGCGCCCCGCTGAACCTCCGCCCGAACCCCGCCACGTCCGCGGCCGCGATCGGCTACGCGGCGAACTACGCGCAAATACCGATCGAGTGCTCCGTCTCCGGTCAATCCGTCTCCGGCACGTACGGCACCAGCGCGGTCTGGGACCGGATCGGCCCCGGGCATTATCTGGCCGAGGCATATGTCCGCATCACTGGCGTGGTACCACCATGTGATGGGCTTGCCCGGGACCAGAGGGGCGGTTGAGCAGCCGGTCAGCAGTGTTCCGGCGGGCGGCAGACCCTCAGCGCCCCAGCATCCGGTCGGCGGCACTTGCGTGCGGCAGGCCCTCAGGCAAGGCCGCTTCCCTGCGCAGGTGCTTGCCCGCCGCGCCGATCGTGATGTGCCCGCCGGCGTTCGCGCAGGACCGCTCTTCCCAGCCGGAGCCCTGGGCGCAGAATCTGCTGCCGCCGATGGAGACCAGGCCGTGCCCCCGGCGGGGCGCGGCGGCGGTCGCCGTGACCACCGGCGACCATTCGGCCCCGAGCATTCCCCGCATCACGAAACCTTGCCTTCACCTCGGGGCTATCGATCACCGGGGTGTCCCTTCCAGGCAAGCCGGAAGGGACACCCGCGGTCAGTGGTGGTGCACGACGGCGTGGCCGAGGCCGCGGCCGATCATCCACCTGTTCACCGGGACCGTGAGCACGAAGGCGACGGCCAGGGAGATCGCCAGCGAGAGCCAGAACAGCCCGCTGGCGAGTCCCGCGTCCATCGCCCCCGGGATGGCCACGACGACGGTGTTGTCGACGATCTCCATCACCGCGATGGACACCGTGTCCGCGGCGAGCGCGACCTTGAAGGCCGCCGAGACGCCGAGGCCCGTCTTGAGCACTCCGCGCATGGTGAGCGCGTAACCGAAGACGAACGCGAGCGCGATCGAGAGCACGACCGTGGCCGCGTTGTGCAGCCCGAACGCGGTACCGAGGACCATGCCCAGCACTTCGCCGATCGCACAGCCGGTGAGGCAGTGCAGCGTCGCTTGGACAGCAGTGGCCCAGGATGCGCCGTGGCGAGTTTCGTTCATCGGTTCACCATACCCCCACGGGGTACCCATGTCAGTCCCGCAGGCCACGCATCGTGGTGATTTCCGCCTCCTGGGAGTCGGCGATCCGCTGTGCCATCGCCTTCGCCCCGGCGTCCTGGCCCTGCGCCAGCTCGGTACGGGCCATCTCGACCGCGCCGGTGTGGTGCTCGATCATCAGGCGGAGCCACGCACGGTCGTAGGCGGCGTCCTTCAGCCGATCGAGACCGCCGGCGTCGACCATTCCGGGCATTGCACCCTGCCCCATGGAACCGTGATCCCTCGGTTCCGCACCCCAGTCCCGGAGCCATTGGGCCAGCTGGTCGATTTCCGGCTGCTGGGCCTGCTCTATCCGCTGCGCCAGCTCGCGGACCTTCGGATTCCCGGTGTGCCGCGGAACGCCCGAGGACATTTCCACCGCCTGCCGATGATGCGGGATCATACCCTGCGCGAAGGTGACGTCGGCGGCGTTGTGGCTTTCCGGCGCGCCGCTCGAACACGAGACGAGCACGGCGGCGAATGCGGGCAGCACAAAGCCCGCGAAGATTGTGCGATTCATCGAATTTCCTTCACTGAGTATTGCGAATGACTCGAAAACGGGCGGATTCCCCGTTCCGATCAGATCCGCAGTACGCAGTGCGCGGCGAGCACTCCCCGGCCGGCCCGCCACGGCGACGCGCGAGCACCCGATCGCCCGCGGCCCGTTCCCGACGGCTGCGCCGCCGCTTCCCCTCCTCGACCCAGGAGGAACAGGGCCAGCAGCAGGCCGGCCGCCCCGAGCAGCACAGCCAGGCACAGGTGCAGCATCGAATGCACCCCGGCAGGATCAGCTGCGACCTCGTGTGACATCTCGTGATCGGATGACTCGTGACCGGACGACATCAGGTGTCCGGCCATCGTGACGTCCGCGTGGCCGGCCCCGCCCGTGGCCCCGTGCGGCGCCGGAAGGTGGTGCATGGCCAGCACTCCGAGCACCAGCACCACGAACGCCAGCCGCCGGATCAGCGGTGACTGGCGCGCCGGGGTACCCACGGGCTCACTGTAGCGCGATACCCCGTATGGGTACATGACGGGCGCCCACCAGAGCTGCCCCGGCCGGGTGATTGAACTCGCTTTCGTAACCCTTTGCGCACATCCGGTTGACCACCGTGAGCGGCGGCCTTACCTTCAGCTGCCAGAACAGGAACCCGAGGAACGGTGGGAATGCGAGGGCGGACGAAAACGCTCGTGTGCGGCGCGGCCGCGCTGCTGGGCGTAATGGTGGCTCTCGGCGGCTGTTCGGGAGATCCGGCCTCGGGCAGGACCCGGGTGGTGTTCGTGCCGAAAGTCGGTGGAATCGCCTACTTCGACGCGATGAACGCGGGCGGCATGCAGGCCGCACGCGAGTACGGCATCGAGTGGTCCGCCCGCGCGCCCGCCACGGTGGCCCCGGCCGCGCAGACCGCGATTCTGCGGGACCTGATCAACGAGCACGTCGACGCCATCGCCGTCGCGCCCAACGACCCGGCCTCGCTCGCCCCGGTCATCGCAGACGCCCGAGCGGAGGGCATCCACGTACTCACCACCGATACCGACGCTCCGGCGTCCAAGCGCGAGGTGTTTGTCAATCAGGCGACGCCCCAGGGCATCGGCACCGCCATGGTCGACGCGCTGATGGCCAAGACCGGCGACGCAGGCGAGTTCGCCATCGTCTCGTGTGGGCCGAGCGCGGCGAACCTCAACAACTGGATCGACCAGGAGACCGCGTACGCCGCACAGCGCTATCCGAAGGCCCGTCTGGTCGAGACTGTGTACGCCGGCGAGGACACCACTACCGCCACGAAGCTGGCGAAGCAGATCCTCGACCGGCATCCACACCTGACCGGGATGATCGGCCAGTGCACCACGTCCGCTCCGGCCGTCGCACAGGCCGTACGTGATCAGCAGAAGATCGGCCGCGTGTACACCGTCGGCACGGGTACGCCGCAGATGATGAAGCCGTACCTGCTCGACGGTTCGTGTTCCAAGACGGTGCTGTGGAACGTCGAGTCGCTCGGCTACCTCACCGCCTGGACTGCGAAGCAACTCAGCGACGGGACAGAGCTACGGCCCAGCAACGACGTGAGCCCGGAGCTGCCCGGCGTGAAGTACGACGCACACGACCACACGATCCTGCTCGGCGATCCCCTGCTGATCACTCAGAACAACGTGGACCAGTACAAGTACTGACCCGGCTTCAGCGCACGTCGACGGTCACTGTCGCCGTGCTGATGCGCGCGGGCAGCTTCGTCGTGTCGACCCGCAGGTACTCGCCGTCGTCCTGCTTGCCGTTCGGCAGGGTCTTGGCGTGCAGCGTGTACGGAGCCGCCGCGTTGGCCACGCCGTCGATGCCGAAGTCGTTGTCGTTGCTGATTACCAGCGTACGTCCGCCGTCGGTGGTGGCGACGCCCTCCACCTTGTCATGGCCGAAGAAGCCGCCACTCGGATCCAGCTCGGTCACCAGTGCGCCAAGGTCGAGGAACAGCTTCTTCGAAGACGGCTTCACGCCCACCTTCGCGAGGTCCTTCGTGGCTTCGTCCGTGGTGTCCTTACCCACGTACGCCTCAATGCTCTTCCCACCGTCGACGGACATCCCCTTCACGTCAGTCGCGCCGCGCAGGTCGATCTCGTACAGCTTCTTGTACGCACCTGGCTGGACCTTGCCGTCACGCTCGTCCACCAGGAACCGCGTCGGCGACAGCGCCGTGATCTCACTGACCGCGGTACCGGTGTCGGCCGGGTTGTCGAGCAGGTACAGATACTCGTGCGTGGCACGGGTTTTCAGGTCCACGGTGACGATCCGGAGCGTGGTCACGTTGCCGGGCTTCTTCATGAGATCCGGCTGCTGCAGGGCCGACTGCATGATGCCGACCAGCGTACGGCCGTCCGGGGTGATCGTCAGCCCTTCCATTCCCTTGTTCGGCACGCGGTTCTTCAGTTCCGCGGGCAACGAACCGTCGTAGGGGGAGAGCCGCTCGATCGCCCGGCCGTCCGCGCGGAAATGCGTGATGAACGGGCCGTACTCGTCGGAAACCCAGAACGTTCCGTCCCGCAGCGCGACCAGCCCTTCCGGGTCGTAGCCGTTCGGCGAGGCCGGCAGCGGCTTGCCGTCGAGATCGACGATCTTCTCCCCGGTGCTCGCGACAGTGTTGACCTGCCCGTTGTAGGGCGAGCCGTCCGCGGCGCGCAGCGGGATCCGCTTCTCCAGCACCGCTTTACCGTTGACGAGCCGGAATTTGCCGATGGCCGGGTCGAACGACGGGATCGGCTCGACCTTGCCGCCGTCCGGCGCGTCCACGTTCGGGCCACGGTCGGTGAGGCCGTAGACCTCGTCGCGGGAACCCGGCACCGAGGTGACCGCGGAACCGTAGGCGCCGCCGGCGATCGGCACACCGCCGATCGTCGCCAGCGGCGGCAGCGCGGTCGGGTAGAGGCTGACCGCGTCGGACACCGTGTAGGTGAACGAATCCCGCCCGGTGAACCCGGCGGCCGGGGCGTAATCGAACGAGCCATCGGCGCCGACGGTCACCGTGCCGTGCGCGGCCGCGGTGTGCCGGACCACCGCGCCGGCACCGTGCGTACGCAGCAGGTCGCCCTGCAGCGCCTGCCCGGACCGCACCCAGTAGTGGGCATCGTGGGTGTGCGGCCCGGAATGCCCTCCGCCGTGCGCCTCGGCCGTCCCGCCGGCCGCCAAGGGCAGCACCAGGATCCCGGCGGCCACGCCGATTCTCACGCGCTTCATCCGTTTGCTCCTCCTCCGGCACCGTCCGGCGCCGGAGGAAGTCTTGATGCCCGAGTTGGACAACGGCCGTCTTCAAGACGACGCCCGCGTTAACGAGCACGGCGTATCCGCGCGGCCACCGCGCCGGAACCGACCACGAGCAGGATCACGGCCAGCCCCCAGCGGCGCTGTTTCTGGATCCGCTTGTGCTTGGCCAAAGCCTTGTTCTGCACCTTCTTGGGGGTCGGCTTCGCCTTGCCCGAAGGCGGCTGGTGCGGTGGTGAAACGGGCGGCGGCGGTGACTCCGCCGCCGGCGACGGGGGTACCGGCGACGGCAGGGGTTGTAATGGTGGCGGGGCGGCCAGGACCGGCGGGAGGGCCGGGGCTTCCGTGATTTCCGGCGCTTCCTGCTCTTCCGGCGGGACGGGCGGCGGTGCCGGGGCCGGCGAGGGGGGTGGGAGCGTCGGGGTGGGAGGGCTGGGTTTCGTCGGCGGCACGAGCGTATGCGGCGGAGTGGGTGTCGGGCTCGGCGTGTGGGACAGGGTGGGTGTGCTCGGCGGCGTCGGTGTGGGAGTCGGGGTAGGCGTAGGTGTGGGAGTCGGCGTCGGGGTTGGAGTCGGCGTCGGTGTGGGAGTCGGCGTCGGGGTAGGCATGGGGGTTGGAGTCGGCGTGGGCGTCGGTGTGGGTGTAGGAGTCGGGGTAGGCGGCGCGGACGGCGTGAGGCAGCCCGCCCCGTCCGAACTCATCAGCTCCGGTCCGGTACTGACCTCCACCGGCTGCCCGCCGGGTGGCAGCCGGTAGGTCACGCTGCGGTGGCCGATCCGGTTCGCGGTCGCGTACAGCTCGTTGTCCGGCCCGAACACCACCGAGCCGTACGCCGAGGCCGCCGGGAACCGCGCGCCGGGCACCGGGCGAACCTCCCCGGTCGCCGGATCCACAGTGACCACCGTCGCGAGCCCCGGGTAGGGAACCGAGACGCCGTACAGCAATCCGTCGGACGGGTTGTACGCCAGATCGTCCACTCCGGACGCCAGCAGCCATGGGTGCAGCAGCCGGGGCGGTGCCGCGGTGAGATAGCCGGGGCTGCCCGGGTCGACGTCCACTGTGTACAGACTGGTCTCTCTCAGTACGTACCACGAGTTCCCGGACATCGCCCCTGCGACCGCGCCGGTGACCCAGCTCCAGGTGCCGTGGTGCCCGTCGCGGCCCACCGGGCCGAGGTCGCGCACCCGCCCTTCGTCGTCGATCAGCACCGCGTGCGAGCCGTCCCGGAACGGGCCTTCGGCCACCCCGTAGGTCACATTCTGCCCGGCGTGGTAAGCGATCGCGTTGAGTTCGTGACGGCTGGTGCCCAGCGGCTGCCGCGCGCCCGAGGGCAGGGTCAGCCGCACGATCGAGGAGGAGTGCCCGTCCGTGCTCTCCACCTGCAGCACCGGGCAGCTCGCGGGCGCCGCGGCCGAGCTGCGCCCGGGCGGGCCGAGCAGCCCGGTGGCCACGAGCAGCCCCGAGACGGCGGCCGCGACGGCCACCACACTGAGGTACCGGCGCACGGCTCAGCCGAGCCGGGCGACCGCGGAGGTGAACGCGTCCGGGTGCACGCTCGATCCGCCGGAGTACGGGTTCTGCAGCTGCAGGATCGCGTACAGCAGCAACGCGATGGTGCCGGCCAGGGTGGACACGATCACCAGGTGCGCGGCCATCCGCGTGCCGCCGAACAGGTTGGGCAGCAACACGAAGATGATGCCGCCGAGGATCAGCGCGAACCACATCACCGCGCCCACGCCCTGTTCCTCGGCAGCGTTGAGCCGGTTCTGCCGGGACTGGTAGGTCTGCCAGAGCTGGTCGGTCGCCTCGTTCTTGCGGTCGGTCTCCCAGTCGTCGGAGGCGGACGCGGCGGCGACCACGCGGCGCATCTGGTCGAGCTGGGACCAGCCGGTGGCCGGGATCGGCCCGTCGGCGGCCAGCTGCGGCCATTCCTGCTGCGCCACCGTGTTCACGTACGCGGTGGCAAGCGCGCGTACCTGCGCGCCGGTGTCGCCGGGAAGCGCCTCTGCGGCCCAGGTGGCCGCGACGAGGCTGTCCGCCTCGGCGTAGGAGTCTTCCCGCGCGCTCGACACCCCGTCGAACAGCGAGATCAGCACGAAGGCGACCAGTACCGCGTACAGCCCGCCGACAATGGTGAACACCTGACCGGCCGCGTCATTGTTGTCGCGCCGTCCTTCGTCCCAGCCGAAGCGCCGAACCAGGTAACCGATCACCGCGGCCACCACGGCCGCGCCGATCACCCAGAACACACCGGTCAGGTAGACGTTCATCCGTGTCCTTTCGATGAACCAGGGGAGAAATCGATCCGCGGGCCGGCGTTCCACGGCCGCGGCGGACGTGACGCTAGCCAGCCCATTGCCGACCGGACAACAGACGGAGCGACGATTCAGCCGGGTGGCCGCGCGGACCCCGCCGCGATTCGCCGGTTTGGAGCAGTGCAACCCGCCGGATCCTACTGAAACCGTTACCCGCCAGTGAAAATCGCTCGATTTCCGGCCGCCGGAGACCGGGGCGGGTTACGCCCGCCGACGCACGGTGACCCGGACGGGCGGCCCCGGCGCCCGGCGGACACGGCGGATGTCCGGAATCGGGCCCCGGCGGGCGGGTGTCCGGACCCCGGCACCCGATCGTGTGATTGTCGGGCCGGGCCGTCTTGCTATGTTGATTCGCGGCGCCGATGCCGAATCGCATTCCGCGAACCTCGACCGATCAATTTATCGATAACACATCAGGTCCGCGCGCCGGACAATTCGACGTTAGGTGGTTTTCACTGTGACCGTCACGGACCCCGTAGACACCGCTGGTTCCGGAAATGCCGAACAGCCGCAGCTGAGTCTCGGCCGGGCCGCGGCCCGCACCATCGCGACCACGACCAAGTCCGTTCCGCAGATGCAGGGGATCTCCTCGCGCTGGCTGCTGCGGGCGCTGCCCTGGGTCGAGGTCTCCGGCGGTGCGTACCGGGTCAACCGCCGGCTCAGCTACTCCGTCGGCGACGGCCGGGTCACCTTCGTCACCACCGGCGAGCAGGTCCGGGTGATCCCGCCGGAGCTGGGCGAGCTGGCCCCGCTGCGCGGGTACGAGGACGAGGAGGTGCTGGGCGAGCTGGCCGGCCGGTTCGTGCAGCACGAGTACCAGCCGGGCGACGCGCTGGTCGAGTTCGGGCATCAGGCCGACCAGGTCTTCCTGATCGCGCACGGCAAGATCAGCAAGGCCGGCCCCGGCGCCTACGGCGACCACACCGTGCTCGGCACCCTCGCCGACGGCGACTACTTCGGCGAGGGCGTGCTGACCAGTGCGGACGGCATCTGGGAGTACACCGCGCGGGCGATCACCGCGTGCACCGTGCTCGCCCTGCCGCGCAGCGAGTTCCAGGGCGTGCTGGACCGGTCCGAGACGCTGCGCGCGCACCTGCAGAACCACGTCGCCAACGGCGAACTCGACTCCAACGACCACGGTGAAGCGGCGATCGACGTCGCCTCCGGCCACGACGGCGAACCGCAGCTGCCGGGCACGTTCGTGGACTACGACGCCTCACCGCGCGAGTACGAGCTGAGCGTGGCGCAGACCGTGCTGCGCGTGCACAGCCGGGTCGCGGACCTCTACAACCAGCCGATGAACCAGATCGAGCAGCAGCTGCGGCTCACCATCGAGGCGCTGCGCGAGCGCCAGGAGCACGAACTGGTCAACAACACCGACTTCGGCCTGCTGCACAACGCCGACTTCGCCCAGCGGGTGTCCACCCGCGCCGGCGCGCCCGGCCCGGACGACTTCGACGAGCTGCTTTCGCTGGTGTGGAAGGACCCCGGGTTCTTCCTGGCGCACCCGAAGACGATCGCCGCGTTCGGCCGCGAGTGCAACCACCGCGGGGTGTACCCGGACTCGGTGGACCTCGGCGGGCACCAGGTGCCGGCCTGGCGGGGCGTGCCGATCCTGCCGTGCAACAAGATCCCGATCACCGAGACCCGGACCAGCTCGGTCATGCTGATGCGGACCGGGGAACAGGACCAGGGCGTGGTCGGGCTGCATCAGACCGGGCTGCCCGACGAGTACCAGCCGGGCCTGAACGTGCGGTTCATGGGAATCAGCGAGCAGGCGATCATGTCCTACCTGGTGAGCGCGTACTACTCGGCCGCGGTGCTGGTGCCGGACGCGCTGGCGGTGCTGGAGAACGCCGAGATCGGCCGCGTGGACTGACATGCCCGGACCGGCCACTCCCCCGCGCCCGCCGGAGGCGGAACCACCGAAGCCCCCGGTGCTGCCCCCTTCGGTGTCCGGCCCGACCGGGCTGGGCACCACCGCCGCGCGCATTCCGCCGCGCCCCACCGGCGCCGAGAAACGAGGAACCGCATGACCGCTCTGCAGGAGCCGGCCTTGGCGCTGTCCACCCGGGCCGCGCGCGCACTCACCACCACCACGAAAACCCTGCCGCAGACGCGGTCGATCACCCCGCGGTGGCTGCTGTCGCAGCTGCCGTGGGTCGAGGTGTCCGCCGGTTCGTACCGGGTCAACCGGCGGCTCACCTACACCGTCGGCGACGGCCGGATCACCTTCTACAGCACCGGGGCCCGGGTGCAGGTGATCCCCGCGGAGCTGGCCGAGCTGCCGCTGCTGCGCGGCTTCGCCGACGCGGACGCCTTGTCCACGCTGGCCGAAGCGTTCGAACAGCGGGAGTACGCGGCCGGGGACACCATCGCCGAGGCGGGCACGCCACTGGACACCGTGGTGCTGATCGCGTCCGGCAAGGTGCGCCGGAGCACCCCCGGCGAGTACGGCGAAGAGGCGAACCTCGACCTCCTCTCCGGCGGCGACCACTTCGGCGGCGAGCTGCTCGGCAGCAGCGAGCAGACCTGGAAGCACACCGCCCGGGCCACCACCCGGTGCGTGGTGCTGGTCCTGCCCGCCACGACGTACGCGGTGCTGAACGGCCGCATCCAAAGCCTGCGCGAGCACGTCGGCGCGCTGCTCGCCGAGCCGCCCCGGTCGCACAACAAGGCGGGCGAGGCGAGCATCGACCTGACCGCCGGACACGACGGTGAGCCGCTGCTGCCCGGCACCTACGTGGACTACGACCCGGCGCCGCGGGAGTACGACCTCGCGGTGGCGCAGACCGTGCTGCGCACGCACAACCGGGTGACCGACCTCTACAACGGGCCGATGAACCAGCTGGAGCAGCAGCTGCGGCTCACCGTCGAGGCGCTGCGAGAGCGCCAGGAGCACGAACTGGTCAACAGCACCGAATTCGGCCTGCTGCCCAGTGCCGATCCGGCGCACCGGTTCCCCACCCGCGGCGGCCCGCCCACCCCGGACGATCTGGACGAGCTGCTCACCCGCCGCCGCAAGACCCGGTTCTTCCTCGCCCACCCCAAGGCGATCGCGGCGTTCGGCCGGGAGTGCACGGCTCGCGGGCTGTACCCGGCGACCGGCACGCTGTCGGGCAAGCGGGTGGTGACCTGGCGTGGGGTGCCGATGCTGCCGTGCGACAAGATCCCGGTCTCGCCGCAGGGCACCACCTCGATCCTCGGGATGCGCACCGGCGAGGACGACCACGGCGTGATCGGGCTGCGGCCCCGGGACCTGCCGGACGAGTACCAGCCGGGCCTGAACGTGCGGTACATGGGCGTGAACGACCGCGGGGTGACGTCCTATCTGGTCAGCGCCTACCACAGCGCGGCGGTGCTGGTGCCGGACGCGCTGGGCGTGCTCGACGACGTGGAGATCGGGCGCTGATCCCGGTGGCCGGAGGAGAGAACCGATGACGACGGCCGATGCCCCCGCCCGCACGGTCGCCCAGGTGCTGGACTGGAGCCGGAACAGGTGGGAACCGGCGATGCGGGCGGGGATCGACCGGCTGCCCGGCTCGATGCGGCGGATCGCCGGCTACCACTTCGGCTGGTGGAACGCCACCGGCGAGCCGGTGCCGGGGCCCGCGGGCAAGGCGCTGCGTCCGGCGCTGGCCCTGCTCTGCGCGGAGGCGGCGGGCGGGGACCCGGCGGACGCGGTCGCCGCCGCCGTGGCGGTCGAGCTGGTGCACAACTTCTCGCTGCTGCACGACGACGTGATGGATCGGGACGAGACCCGGCGGCACCGCCCCACCGCGTGGACGGTGTTCGGCACCGGACCGGCCGTGCTCGCCGGGGACGCGCTGCTCTCGCTCGCCTTCGACGTGCTCTCCCCGGACGGTCCGGAGGCCGTGCGGCTGCTCAGCGCGGCGGTGCTGGATCTGCTGCACGGCCAGCACGAGGACGTCTCGTTCGAGCAGCGGGCCGAGGTGGGCACCGAGGAGTGCGTGCGGATGGCCCAGGGCAAGACGGCCGCGCTGCTCAGCGTGTCCTGCGCGCTCGGGGTGCTGGTCACCGGCGGGAGTGCGGAGCAGGTGAGCGGCTTCAGCCGGTTCGGCCGCTGTCTCGGGCTGGCCTTCCAGCACGTGGACGATCTGCTGGGCATCTGGGGCGATCCGATGGTGACCGGGAAGCCGGTGTACTCGGATCTGCGCAGCCGCAAGAAGTCGCTGCCGGTGGTCGCGGCGCTCACCTCGGGCACCGCGGCCGGCCGTGAACTGGCCGCGCTGTACCGGGAACCCTTGCCGGACAACAGGCTCGCGCATACAGCGTCCCTTGTGGACAGTGCGGGCGGCAGGCGATGGAGCCAGGCACAGGCGGACAGTCTGCTCGCCGACGCGCTGGCCGCGCTCGACACCGCGGGTCAGGCCCCGCGGGCGGCCACGGAACTCACCGCGGTGGCGCAGCTGATCACCCGCCGCGACCACTAGGCGTCTGCAAGGGCTGTGAAGGGTCCCTTCACGGACTCTGAGTCCGTGAAGGGACCCTTCACAGCCTTCAACCCGAGGACGTGCGTGGCGCGCTGCCGCCCGGCGAAGGTGCTTCGGTGACCAACGGCGGAGCAGTGGTCGGAACGCTGAGCGAGAACAGCGCGTCCTGATGCGGTATCGAAAGGCCGCTGTACGCGACCCCAGCCAGCCGTACGCCGCCGAACTCCGTGGGATCGAGCAATAGTCGTTCCGCTGTTGCCGCGAGTTGGTCGAGATCGTCCGTCGGCGAGGCAGTGGTTTCCGAACGGGTCACTGTGCTCATGTCGGTGTGCCGGAGCTTGATCACGACCGTACGCGCCACCCGTCCCGCCTTCACCAGACGCGCGTGCGCCGAAGCGGCGATCTTGCGTACTTCGTTACGCAGCCGGGCTAAATCGACCACGTCGAGATCGAACGTGGTCTCGGCGCTCACCTGTTTCGCTTCGCCCCGTTCGGCGACTGGGCGGTCGTCGACGCCACTCGCGAGCCGTCGCAGATCGCGGCCGACGACTCCGCCGAGCGTCGACACCGCGTCCGGCTCCGGCAAGGCGGCCAGCTCGCCCAGCGTGAGTACGCCGATGGTACGCAGCTTCGTTTCCGCGACCGGCCCGATCCCCCACAACGCACGAACCGGCAGCGGGGCCAGGAATTCCCGTTCGGTGCCCGGCGGGACCACCAGCAGGCCGTCCGGTTTCGCGCGGTCCGAACCGATCTTCGCGACCTGTTTGCCGGTACCCGCACCGATCGACGCGGTCAGCCCGGTCTGTGCCCGGATCCGCGTACGCAGCTCCTCGGCGAACTCGGTCACCTCCGCCAGGGACGCGCCGGCCAGAGCCGGTGGTTCAGCGAACGCCTCGTCCAGCGAGACCCGCTCCAGCACCGGCGCCACTTCGCCGACGACGTCGAAGACCTGTTTGCTCAGCAGCTCGTACAGCCGGAATCGCGGTGGCAGGATCACCCCACCGGCCGGGAGCAGGCGCCGCGCCTGGGACATCGGCATCGCCGAACGTACTCCGTAGGCGCGGGATTCGTAGCTCGCGCCCGCCACCACACCACGCGGCCCGGTGCCGCCCACCACCACCGCGCGCCCGCGCAGCGTGGGCCGGGTGAGCTGTTCGGCCGACGCGTAGAACGCGTCGAGATCCAGGTGCACGACCCAGCGGGACATCTCAGGTCCCGGCGTCCAGCAACCGATGCAGCGTCGCGGTGTACTGCTCGAACGCGGCGCGGCCCCGTGCGGTCAGCCGTACCAGGGTGACCGGGGTGCGGTGTTCGAAGGACTTGGTGATCGCCACGTACTCGGCGTCTTCGAGCTTGCGCAGGTGCGTGGAGAGGTTCCCCGCGGTCATCTCCAGCAGCTGCTGCAGCCGTGGGAAGGTGATCTGGTCCCCCCGGTGCAACCCGGCCAGCGCAACGGTGACCCGCAGCCGCGCCTGCGCGTGGATCACCGGGTCAAGCTCGGGTAATGCGGGTTCGCTCACCGCGCCTCCCGGCGTGCGCGCAGCACGTAGACCACTGCGGCCACGGCGAATCCGCCACCGCCGGCGAGCGAGAGGACCAGGAAGTTGCCGGGGACGCCGACCAGCACGCTCGCCCCGGCGCACAACGAGATCCACGCGCCGAACGCGTACGGCAGCGGGTCCTGCCACAACATCCCGCCTGCCAGGTAGAGCGCGCCGGTGAGCAGCAGCGACGTACCCGACCAGAGCAGCGTGATCAGATCCGTGGCGTCCCCCGCGAGCAGGGTCAGCCGCAGGTCGACCAGGTACATCGCGGTGAACGAAATCGCCCACGCCCAGCCGTACATCCGCGCGACCCGCTTCGAAGGCCCACGGATACCGCGGCCGACCCGGATGCTCTGCAAGGCCGAGTAGGCGACAGCACCGACGAACAGCACGGCCACCACGGCAACCGCGACCCATCCGGGGAGCAGCGAAGCGACCCGGTGATCGGAGAGGTAGACCAGTCCCCAGCCGACCAGCCAGGCGAACGCCCAGACGCCGAGCAGACGCGCCGGGCTGGTGCGCAGCGCCCGGCGCGTCCGCTCGTCCTGGCGGGCGATGAGGTCCAGCGACTCGGCCGCCGACAGCGGCGGCTCGTCGTCGCCCGGTCCCACCCGGTTCTCGCTCACCCCACGCCCTTTCCCCGTGCCGACCCCGCAGACAGCACGGAGGCTACTGGGCGGCGCATCGGCGGCCTGATCGCGGCCATCTCAGACCACCTTCCCCGGGTCCAGCCGGAACCGGCGCAGCACCACCAACGCCGGCAGCACCAGCCAGGCCGCCAGCACCCCGGCCGCGAGCGCGAGCCCGCTGCCGTGCCCGATCGGCATCGCACCGAGCCTGCCGAGCCAGTACGTCGGCAGGAAATGCGCGACCTCGGACATCCAGTTCGGCAGGAACGCCAACGGCATCCACAACCCGCCGAACACGCCGAGCGGCAGCATCAGCGCGCCGGTCATCGCGCCCACTGTGTCGCCCTTGCCGTACAACCCGAGAAGCAGGCCGAGCACCGCGAAGGGCAGCACACCCAGCCACAGCGCGAGCCCGGAGAGCACCCACTGCTCCACGGACAGATGCACGCCGTACAGCGCGCCGGCGACGAAGACCGTCAGCAGGACCGGCAACGCCATCGCCATCGCCGAAGCGACCTTCACCGCCAGGTAGCCCGGTGCGCGCATCGGGGTCAGCCGCAGCTGTCGTTGCCAGCCGTCCGTGCGATCGGTGGCGACGCGGGTGCCGGTGAACAACGCACCGCTCATCGAGCCGTACGCGGCCATGTTGAGCATCGTGGTGACGATCGTGGGCACGCCGCCCGGCTCGGGATCTCCGCCGAACAGGCTGCCGAAGAGCAGGAACATGCCCACGGGGACGGCAATCGTGAACAGGGCGAACTGCGGGCTGCGGAGGATCCGCAGGATTTCCAGGCGCAGGTAGACGAGGTTCACCGGGGCACCTCCTGCGCATCCGCGGTCAGCGCCAGGAAGGCTTCTTCCAGCCCGGCGGCGGTGATCTCGATGGCGCTCGCCGCCGGGAACTCGCGCAGCAGCGCGCGGATCGTACGGTCGGAATCGGCGCACGTGAGTTCGGCGCGGTCCCCCTGGACCCGCGCCGAAGCCACACCCTCCAGCGCACTCAGCGCCCACTCGTCCGCCCCCGGCACAATCGCGCGCAGCGTGCGTCCCGTGACCTTCGCGCGCACCTGCGCGACCGGCCCGTCTGCCACCACGTTCCCTTGACGCATAAGCACAACGCGGTCGGCGTAGTCCTCGGCCTCGGTGAGATAGTGCGTGGCGAACAGAACCGTGCGCCCGCTTCCGGCGAACTCCCGCATCGAAGCCCAGAACGACCGGCGGGCGTCGACGTCCAACGCCGCCGTGGGCTCGTCCAGCACCAGCAACTCCGGATCCCCGGCCAGCGCGACCGCGTGCCGCACCCGCTGCAACTGCCCACCGGAGAGCTTGCCGCACCGCCGCCCGGCGAAGTCGCCTATTCCGGCCCGCGCGTAGATCTCCGCGACCGGCAGCGGTTCGGCGAACATCGACCGGTGCAGCTCGACCAGCTCGGCCGGGGTGAGATCGCGCAGGAGAAACCCGTTCTGCACCATCGCCGCCATCCGCCCGGAATCGAGCGCCGCCCGCGGGCTGCCGCCGAAGACCTGCACCTGCCCCTCATCCGGCGTGATGAGCCCGAGCAGCAGATCGATCGTGGTCGACTTGCCTGCCCCGTTCGGCCCCAGCAGGGCCACCACCTCACCCCGCGCGACGGTCATCGCCACGCGGTCCACCGCGAGCACCGCCCCGTACCTCTTGACCAGTCCGGACAGCCTGAATGCCTCGGTCATCGCCACCCCCAGGTGAACTCGGACGGCTACTTTGTAGCACAAAGTCCACGGTCGTGGAAAGTGGTAGCCGCTGCGGAGTGGTTTGCCGTTGATCTTCGGTCGCCCAGGCCTTGTTGTTCAGGTCGTATCGGCGAGCATCAACATCGAGCCGTCGTCCCAGTACAAGCTTGCCGGGGCCGGACTCCATTGCGGCCGATCGGCGCCTCGGCCGATCCACACCACGGTTGGCGCGGTGGAGGAGCCGCCCAGTTCGGCGATGGCCAGCTGAGTCTTGCCCCGGACGACTGCGATGTCGCCAGCGTGCTGTTTCAGTGCGTCGACTACCCGGTAGGCCCGGCCTGCCGTCGGCCCGCTCGGTATTGCGGCATGTCTTTGAGGTCCCCGCCGCTTGAAGAGCCGGGCCAGTCCCCAGATCGCCACAAAGGGCCAGGTGATGACTGAGAACACCTCGACGAAGAACTCCGCGACACAACCGGCGGGCCATCCTCCCGAGAGGCCCTTCGTTCCCGCTTGACACGACGGTCCCGCCGGGCACCGACCGTGACCCGGCCCATCCAGGTGACTTGCACCGACTCCTGCCAGACCGCCTCGAAATGCTGCTGGACCTGCGTGATCAGTTTTTCGTTCATCAACCCATCCGAGAGAAGGTGCCGAGCACCTCTGCCTAGGGACGTCCGTTGCGGTTTCGGCAACTCGCGTTCCCGTTTGTCGATCTCGACGGTGACGCTTGACCCGTCCGGCCAGGTCAGCGTGATCTCGGCTGCCTTGAGCTTGGGACGATGCCCGCCGGGCGCTGTCCACAGGACGCGATAGGGCTGGTCCGCATCGCTCCCGACGAGCGCCATACGCGCGCGCGACCAGGCAATCCACAGAGTCCGGCGGGCGGCGTCTGCGAACCGGACGGCCGGGGAGCCTTCCTCCCCCTTCGCCGACAGCTTGCCGCGTTCGACATCGGCCCGGACAACGGCAGCGATCGCGCCCAGCACTCGGACCGCCATGTTCGTCGTCGCGGCCTGCCCGTTCTGCTTACGGCCGGGTACCGCTTAGCTGAACCGCCGCCGTTCGAAGCGGATCACCGATACCGATTCACGCCAGTTCGTTCCGCACCTGTTCGCGCTGCGGGCCGAGTCCGGTATTCGCCGGGGATTCAGTCATCTTCGCCGTTCAGACGGGGGCATCGACCCATTCGAAGGTGTCGAAGATCCCCCGGGCCAGGTCGGCCACATATGGCCAGTCCTCCGTATTGTTGCTGGTCACAGCGAGGCCAAGAACCACCTTCGTGCCGGGAATCCATGCGGTGATCGCATGCTCGGCGATCTCCACAGTGTCCGCACCGACCGCGATACCACCGGCCGTGACCGACTGCGCGACCACGGCCGGGCCGACCGGAAGTTCCACGATCTCGACCGGACCGTTCGCAGTGCTGCGATGCACCTTCTCCAGACCGGCGATCGCCACGTTGGCCGACGTGTGCTCGGACTCCAGGCAGAAGCAAGTGACCAACGCCATGATCGGCCGGTTCAGGTCATCCGGGGACCGGAAGAACCCGGCCGCGGTGTAGCTGGACCCACCTGCCTGTGCTGCCGCGGCAGTCGTGGCAAGCATGACGGTCGTTTCAGCAATGCCCTGGTCGATCTCTGCATCCGGCTCCAAGCCGAACAGAATGGACAATTCGACAGCAAGGGCACGGAAACACGATTCATCAATCTTCGGAGGAATTTCCACGAAACCCGAAGGAATAAACAGGGCAAATTCTGGACGCTGTGCAGTCAACACCTGTTCCTCAGAGATACGATATACTCTTCAAAATTTTACTGACCGTAGCGATTTGGACCAAGAAGCCGAACGACTCGACCATACTGATCGTCAGTCAAGTAAATTGAGAATATTGCAAGTTCCGGCCAATCGACGTCGAGGCGGCGCTCAGCGGCAGGACCAACGACAATCGCCGAACCTGGAGGACTCTCCCAGATTACCCGTCGATTTCCACTTGTAGATTTTTCTTCCAGAAAAGCTAGATGCGAACGAGAAACACCCACTACCATCTTCCTGCCGGCAACCTTGAGCGCATCGACCACCTCCATCGCTCGCGGATTCTTGACCTTACAGGACAACTTTACCGTTCCCGGCCTTTCTGGCAGTTTTTTTGTGATCCCGAACTCATCCGCCAGATAGCGGCCGATTCCTATCAAGATCATAACAGGAAAGAGAATCACGTAGCCAATGCATTTCCACCAGGTCCACGCTATCGTCGTATTTCTCCCCGGGGAAAATATCAGGAACTTCCATCGCCTGAACAAGAACGAGTCAGCAGGTTCACGCCATCGTCGCCCGAGAAGCTCACGAATTTCAAGTTCAGCCGTCGAACTAGCTGGATCGGCAATATTCATCTTGCAAACTAATCCTTTCCAGAAACCTTGTCAACCCCATAGTGAATACCCTCTTTAACGCCTTGACCGGACGTCCCCCGAACAGCGGTACCTACCGCTACACCAGAGGCGGTGAACGGAGCAACACTTACACCGGGAATCTTATTTGCCAGCTGTACCGCATTGCCGTGAGCACTGATAGCAGCCTGATTTATTGCAGCAGCAGGATTCTCCCGCAATGCTTTAAAGGTGATTGGGTCAAAAAGGTTTCCGGCGGACTTGACGAGTTTTCCTGCCCCGTCGACAGCTTTGCCTGCGCTGACCGCCGCTTCGGAGGTTTTCAAACCGATGACCGGCATCTTACTCACCAGCCTCGACGCCCGCGTAGCCTGGGTAACGGCGTTCTTGGCTCCGGCGACGGCCTTCCCGCCGGGGATGATGCCGATGGCGTCCATGCCGATGCTGCCCCAGGACACGTCGGCACCGGCGGCTTTCGCCAGAAGTTTCGTCCCCGTCGCCGCAGCGCTGACCCCGACCGCGGCGGCAGCGGTCACCGCGTTGACCCCCGGAATCCACGACGTCGCCAACGCCACGACACCCAGCACATTCCCCACCGTGGAAAGCACATCACCAATAGCCGCGATGATGTCGGCGTGCTGCTGGACCCAGTCCCAGGCCTTCCCCGCCAGGTCCTTGATGCCCTCGGCCACCTTCCCGAGAGCATCACCGATCCGATCGAACAAACCCGGCTCGTCCGGAGCCTCGTCCCTCGCCTTCCGCAACGCCGCAGCAACCTGCCCCGCCAGCTCCCCATGCTGACCCAGCAACCGGGACGCGCTCTCCCGCAACGCATCCACCTCACCCTGCGCCCTCTCCAGCTCCAGCTGCGCCCGCCCCAAAGCCTCCTGGGCTTGCTGGAGTTGTACCGGGTCGGTGAAGGTCTGCCCCGCAAGCCGCAAATCCGGATCAGCCCCCGCCGACCGCACCCGCGCCTGAGCCGCCCCCGCCTCCCGCTCCAACTCAGCAGCCTGACGCTGCATCGTGCCCAAATCCTCAGCCCACCGCCCCAACGTCCCCGACGCACCCGACAACGACCGATGCGCCCTGCTCAGATAATCAGGAACCTCACCCACAGTCGTCCGAAACGCCTCCGCGCCCTCACCCTCCCAGAACCCATCCGACCTCCCCAGCCGCGCCAGATCCTCATACGCCTGGCCCATCTCGGTCGCGACCTGCCCCAACACCGCCGCAACATCCACCACCCTCGCCACCACACCCGGCGCAGGATCAAACCCCAACGCCGGATAGCTACCGGTCTGCACCGGTACAGCCGCATCCATCACCCGATCCCAGTTCACCACGACCGCCCCTCCAACCGAGCAGCAATACCCGACCGCCCCACCGGAGGCACATCTACCGGCGACAGCGCGGGCCGCCCACCCCCACCCTTCCCGAACGCCCCGGCAACCTTCTCCTCCATCTCGGCATACACCTGCTTAGCCCTCGACAAACCCTCCGCCACCACCCCCGAAAACTCACCGATCTTCCGAATCCCATACCCCCACCGATCCCGAAACTCACCACCCGCCGCATCAACATCCCGGCTACCCAAATCCCGCGACCTCAACTCCCCCAACCTGGCATTCGCGCCAGACAACCGCTCCCCCGCCTGCTCCAACATCGCAATCAACGACCCCAACCGACCCACATCCACCCGATAACCACCCGACACTCCACCATCTCCCCTCGCCGGCACGAACACATAACGACACAAGACCCAGCCGCCCCCAAAGATCATAGGTTTTGATGATCATCATGTCGACACCGCCGGACGGGACGCGTGAAGTGCCAAGGAAGCCGAAGTGCCGGGCGGCCGTTACGGCAGCGCCTCCGGCAACGGGGCGTCAAGCAACGAGACCCGCCAGGCGTGCCGTAGTCAGTAGCCTTCTGGACTGGGCTCGCCGGAAAGCTGGCGAGCAATGCGGACGCATCATCTCCTTTGCGGGATCACGAAGTGGCGAGGGCTTCGGTGGGGGTGAGCCGGGAGGCACGCGTCGCCGGATAGACCCCGGCGAGGATGCCGATCACCGCGGAAGCGGCGAGACCGCCGACCAAGGTGGGCACGGGGAGGACCGCCGGCCAGCCGTGCGCCGCGGCGTACCCGGCGGTGGCGAGGGCGCCGAGTACGGTCCCGGCCAAGCCTCC
The DNA here is from genome assembly GCF_003600245.1 of Amycolatopsis panacis. Lineage (NCBI taxonomy): Bacteria > Bacillati > Actinomycetota > Actinomycetes > Pseudonocardiales > Pseudonocardiaceae > Amycolatopsis > Amycolatopsis panacis. Next base: position 52,173 of record NZ_QZFV01000054.1, on the reverse strand, counting down.
GAGCCCGCACAGGACCGCGGATTCGGTGAGGAACTGGGCCCGGATCTGCCCGCGGTTCGCACCCAGCGCCCGGCGCAAGCCGATCTCACGCCGACGTTCGAGCACCGAGATCACCATCGTATTGGCCACGCCGATTCCGCCGACCAGCAGCGCCACACTGGCCAGCCCGAGGAACAGCGCGGAGAAGGTGCTCTGGGTGATCCGCTTCGCGGCGAGCGCGTCGGACGGGCGGCTGACCTGGACCAGCCCCGGCTGTTCGGGATTCACCGTGGCGGGCAGGACGGTCCGCACGGCTTCGATGGACGGCTCACTGGCACGCAGATAGATCGACGTCGGCCGCTGGTCGAAGTGCAGGGTGCCCGCAGCGGCGTCCCAGCCGACGAGCACGGCTCGGTCCACATCCGGCGCCAGCGGCACGCTGTTCAGCACCCCGACGACGGTGAATGGCCGGTCGCCGACGCGGATCTGTGGCGGTGGTTCGTTCGCCGGGAGTTCGGTGATGCCCAGTCGGCTCGCGGCCTCGGACCCGAGCACGGCAGTGGGGAACTTCTCCGTGGCAGGGGTGAGAAAACTGCCCGCGTGCACGCTGCCGTTGACCGTGCCCAGCAGGTCCGATCGCGTGGCGAGCACGGTCAGCCCCGAGGTCTGGCCCGGATCGATGCGGTCGGACCTGCGCGCCGTGGCGTGTGTGTTGGCCAGCTCGCTGACCTGCTCCACCGGACCGATCCGGCGGGTCATCGCCGCGGCCTGCGCACCGAAGGCCGGGGTGTTTGCCGCGTCCATCCGGTCCGCGGTGGCCTCTGCGTGCAGTAGATTGGTACCGAGCGCGGCGAACTGCTCCAGCATCGCCCGCTGGCTCGACGCGGGAATCCCGGTGACCACGATCATGGTCGCGATACCGATCGAAATCCCCAGCGCGGACAGCACCGCACGCAACGGCCGGGAACGCAGCCGGCCCAGCCCGAGCCGCAGCAGATCCAGTGGAGCCAGCCGGACGGGCGTGGTGCGGGGCGCGCTCATGTCGCTGCTCCAGGATCACCAGCGTCGGCATCATTCGCGACCGCGCCCACCCCGGCACCCGGACGCCCGCGACGGTCGGCGTGGATGCGCCCGTCGCGGATCTCGACCCGGCGGGGAAACCGCGCGGCGATGTCCCGGTCATGCGTGATGACCGCGAGCGTGGTGCCATCAGCATGCAGCCCGGCGAGCAAGTCCAGGATCGCCGCGCCGGTGGCGGTGTCCAACGCCCCGGTGGGCTCGTCCGCCAGCACCAGCGCAGGCCGGTTGACCAGCGCGCGAGCGATCGCCACGCGCTGCTTCTCCCCGCCGGAGAGCTGGTGCGGCAGATGCCCGGTTCGGTGCCCGAGCCCCACCCGTTCCAGCGCCTCACCGGCGAGCCCGGCCCGCAGCCGGCGCGGCACCCCGGCATACACCAGCCCGGTGGCCACGTTCTCCGTCGCGGTCATCCCCTCGGCGAGGTGGAACTGCTGGAACACGAAGCCGATCCACCGGCCGCGCACCGCGGACAGCTGCCGATCGGACAACTGCCCGACATCGCGACCGCCGGCCAGCACGGTGCCGCTGCTCGGCCGGTCCAGAGTGCCCAGCAGGTGCAGCAGAGTCGATTTGCCGGAACCGGACGGCCCCACGATCGCCAGCGCCTCACCATCCTCAATAGACAGAGATACGTCGTCGAGCGCACGTACGCCGCCGGGATATTCCTTGCAGGCGTGGCGCATTTCCAGAACCGGGGTCATGAGGTCACCACCACCTGTGTACCGGCAGCGATGCCCGCGCCGCGGATCTCCACCAGTCCACCGGAGAACAGCCCGGTCTGCACCCCCACTTGCCGGGTGCCGCCGCCTTGCACGACCTGCACCGCGTAACCGCCCTCCCGCAGCGCCAGCAACGCGTCCACCGGCACCGCCAGCACCCCTTTCCGGGTGCTTGCAGTGACCTGGACCTGCACCGGGCCGGAGTCCAGCGCACCAACCGAGCCCTCGTCGTCGAGGGTGACCGCGACCGGAATCTTCGCCTCGTCCTGCCCGCCGCCGACGCTGCCGGAGCCCTGGCTCTTCGGCGCCTGCGCGTCGTGGCCGATTTCTCCGGCCGTGCCGGGAACGCGATTGCCGTTCGGCAGCAGCACGGTCACCTTGCCACCCGGCTTTACGCTGCCGACCTCGGCGGCACCGACCATCGCGGTCACCGATTTCCCTTGCGCGGTCACGGACATCAGCTCGGCGGTCGCCGGGGAGCCCAGCTGTGCCTTGATTCCGCCGACACGGATGCGACCCGGCAGCACCAGCACGTCACCGACGTCGATGATTCCGGTCTGGTCGAGCTTGCGTGCCTTCTGCCAGCGCTTGATCGCGTCCTGGGTCCGCGGGGTGAGGACGTCGTCCTGCACGCCGGGGGAATGGCCGAGCGCGGCCAGGTTCCGCTTGACGATCCGCACGTCCGGACCGGTCGTGCCGAGCGTGTCCAGCTTCCGCCACAACGGGGTCTCCCCGTAGAACAGCGGCACCGGTACGTTGTCCACTTTGTACACCGGCTCACCGCGGCCGATCCCGGCGCCCGGGGCCGGCAGCCAGGTGAGCGTGCCGGATTTGCGGCCCTCCACCGGTTGCTCGGGGCCGAAGCCCAGCTTCCCGGTGAAGGTCTTGATGTCGGACAGGTCTTCAGTGGTCACGGCCACGGTCCGCGGCGCGCCCGGCCCGGCCGGGGCGTCCGGCTCCGCGCGATGGGTCCAGGTGAAGACGATCACGCCCGCGGTGACCAGCACCAGGATCCCGGCGACCACGGCAGGCAGCCACTTGCGCATCACCGTCCCCCGCCGAAGACCTCGCGCTCACAGTCCTTCACGATCTGGTTGCTCTGCTCCTCCGGCATCGTGGAGCCCTCCGCGAAGGTCCAATCGCCCACCTGTCCCTCGATGATCTTCAGTCCCCTGCCCGCACCCTTGTCGTTGATGCACTTCACCTCCTTGTGGAAGTTGTCCGCATAAGTCGGGTTGCCGGAGTCCTGTTCCCACGGCGGCTTCGGGAACTTCAGCGCGCAGGCCTCCGACGCCGCTTTGCTCACCGCTTCGACGTTGACCGCCACGCCCTGCCCTCCGCTGCGCTGTGCGTTCACCGCGGCCGGATCGTGCTCGGCGAGGCAGGAGTACCAGACCTGCTGCAGCTTCTGCATTTCCTGCTCGGACATGTCCAGCCGGAGCCGGACCTGACCGGGCTTGTCCTGCGGCCCGGCGCCGTCGGCGCGCCCGCTGCCCGGCTGCGGCGTGGCGGCGGAACCGGACTGCAACGTAGCCACTCGCGGCTGCTGCTCGTCCGTCTGCGCACAGCCGGCCAGCGCGAACAGCGTTGCACCGACCACCAGCGGCCAGCGCCCCTTCACCGAAACCATGTCAGCCGTCCTCTTCCTCGCCTCGTCGCTCCCGATGCCGACCACCGGGCCGCTGCTCATTCTGGGGCGGAAATGTGCGGAAGTTGTCTGGAACCTGTCGGCATCCGGTATGCCTCACCGCCCGCCGGAAATCCGGTTGGCGACGGCCCGGACCGCCGGTACCGTTCCGGCATGACGATCTTCCGGCGTTTGCGGCTCCGCTGATCCCGGCGTGATTCTTCGGGCGGCCCGTCCCCGGGCGGCCCCTGCTCCTGCGCGCCGGCCCCAGTTCTCCGGGAAAGGATCCTCACGTGGGCAAGCACATCGTCATGGTCGGCTGCACGGCGCCGAGTCACGTCTACCCCTCACTCGGGCTCATCCGCGAACTCGTCCGGCGCGGGCACCGGGTCGGCTACGTCGTCGGTGAACCGCTCGCCGATCTGGTCGCGGGCACCGGCGCCGAGGTCCTCACGCATCCGACGAGCTTCCCGTTCGGCCCGGGTTCGGCGTGGCCCGCGGACCCCGGCGAGGCCATGCGCGTGTTCCTCGACGAGGCGATCGCCATCCACCCCCGGCTCACCGCCCGATTCGACGCCGACCGGCCGGATCTGCTGCTGCACGACATCGGCGGGCTCGGCGCCCCGGTCCTCGCGCACCGCTACGGCGTGCCCGCCGTCCAGCTCTCCCCCACCCTGGTCGCCTGGCAGGGCTACGAGCAGGACCTGGCCGAGACCCTGCACGCAGTCCGCAGCTCACCGTCCGGAATGGACTATGACCGGGCGAACACCGCCTGGCTCAGGGAGAACGGCATCGCGGCCGATGGCTGGACCTGGCTCAGTCACCCGGCGCACGTCCTGTCGCTGATCCCGCGGGCGATGCAGCCGAACGCGGACCGGACCGCGTGTCCGCGAAGGTCCGTTTCGTCGGGCCGTGTCTCGACCCGGAGCGCCTGGCCGAGACCTGGACCCCGCCGGCGGACGGGAAACCTGTGCTGCTGGTGTCGTTCGGCACCGCCTACAACGACCAGCTCGAGGTCTACCGCGCCTGTCTCGAAGCCTTCGCGGACGGGAGCCGCCACGTGGTGCTGGCCATCGGCAAGCATGTGTCGGCGGAGGATCTCGGGCCGCTACCGGAGTTCGTCGAGGTGCACGAGCGCGTGCCGCAGCTCGCCGTACTGGCCGCCGCCTCGGCGTTCATCACGCACGCCGGGATGGGCGGCTGCACGGAATCACTGTGGTACGGCGTGCCCACGGTCGCCATCCCGCAGGCGGTCGATCAGTTCGGCAATGCGGCACAGCTGGAAAGCCTCGGCGTCGGCACGCACCTGCCTGCCGAGGAGGTGACCGCGGAAACCCTCCGCGCCGCCGTCGACAAGGTGACCGGCGACCCCGCGATCACCGGGCGATCAACCCAGCTGCGCAAGGAGATCCGGGCGCACGGCGGGGTCGGCCCCGCTGCGGACGCGGTCGAGACCTTCCTGTCCTGACAGCCGCGGCCCAGGCTGTGAAGGGCACCTTCACGGACTCCGAGTCCGTGAAGGTGCCCTTCACAGCGAATCACTGTGGTGGTCCACCGCGGGCAAAGGCGCCGGGCGCGGTTTCCGTGGCCGGGTCAGTGTTTCCAGCGCCGAACGCAGGTGGTCGGCGGCCTCGGCCGGGGTCGACGCGTGCGGGGACAGCCGGACGTGCTCGGGGCGGACCGTCGCCGCGATCCCGGCCGCGGTCAGCGCCGCGCCCACCTGTTCGGCGGGGAACCCGGGCAGGGTGAAGGCGAGAATCCCGGCCCGGCGCTCGGTCGCCGACACGATCTGGGCGCCGCACGAGCGCAGCGTCTGCGCCAGCTCGCCGACGCGTTCGGCGATCCGGCCCGCGATCGCGGTCACCCCGGTCTCCTCGACCAGTTCGAGCGCCGCGGCGAACGCACCGGAGGTGATCGGGCTGAGATGGGAGATCGACCAGCTCGCCGCGGTCGGATCGACCGGGTGGATCTCGTCGTCGAACAGGCCCGGGTCCCGCGCGCCGGTCCAGCCGGACAGGATCGGGTCCATCCGCTCCAGCGCGCGGTCGGACAGCACCGCGAAACCGGTGCCCCAGCCCGCGCGCAGCCACTTCTGGCCACCGGCCACGAGCACGTCGGCGGCCGCCCAGGGCGCTTCGATCACGCCGAAGCCCTGGATTCCGTCCACGATCAGCAGCCGATCGCCCACGACCTCGCGCAGTGTGCCCAGATCCGCGCGGTAACCAGTACGGAAGTCCACGGCACTCACCGAAACCACGGTGGTCTCCGGCGTGAGCGCGGCCGCCACCCGCTCCGGAGTCACGGGACCGCCCGCCAGCCGCCGTACGCGGATCCGGCCGGCCTGCTCCGCGCGAGCCCACGGGTAGGTGTTGGCCGGAAACTCCGCCGCGGAGACCAGCACCTCGCCCTGGCTGTTGAACGCCGCCTGGAACAGCCCGAGGCTGGTGTGCGGGATCAGCACCGTGTGGCCGGTGTCGCTGCCGGACAGCCGCGCGACCGCCGCCTTGGCCCGGACCTCCTGCCGCATCAGCTCGTCCACAGTGGATGGACCGGCCTTCGTCACGGCGGCCAGCAGGCTCGCCGTGGTGTCGAGCACCGCGTGCGAAGGCGGGCCGAACCGGGCGAAGTCCAGGTACCCGGCGGACTGGTCGAACTGGAGCAGGTAGCGGGGTGAAATCCGGGTCACGGGAGGACCCGGACACCCGGCCAGGCACGGGAATCAAGCGACGACGACATGCGAAACCTCCCAGAGATCAACCGGCTGTTGAACGGTACGCCCTCGGCCGAGACCGGCGCCTCGGGCTAGCGTTCCCCCATGCACCTCGACCGCGGCGGCTCCTTCCGCCAGTTCTGGACCGAACGCCGGCTCTGCTCGCTGACCACCGTGCGCCCGAACGGGACCCCGCACGTGGTCACGGTGGGCGTCACGGTGGACTTCGACCAGGGCGTGGCCCGCGTGATCGCCTCGGGCACCTCGTACAAGGCGCGGCTGGCCCGCGCCGCGGGCGACGCCGGGCTGGCCGCGGCCGTGTGCCAGTTCGAGGGCCGCACCTGGTCCACTTTGGAGGGTCGGATTCGCTTGCGCGAGAGCGCCGATGCGGTCCGCGATGCGGAGGAGCGCTACGCCCGCCGGTACCGGGAGCCCCGGCCGAATCCGCACCGGGTGGTGCTGGAACTCACCGTGACACGCGTCCTGGGGAACGCGTAGCCGTCAGCGCTGAAGAACCGCGGTCAGCGCATCCTCCAGCGCACCCTCCGGGTCGGCCACGGTGGTCCGGCTGCGCCAGGCGATGATCGAATCCGGCCGGACGAGCACGGCACCGGCCGCGTCGATGCCGTAGCGAGTACGCCAGAAACCTCCGGGGTCGGCCAGCTCGGTCCCGATCCGGTGCGCATCCAGCTCGACGCCCAGCCGCCCCGCGACCTTGGCCGCCGCGTCCGTCCATTCCGGACCGTCGCCGTCGGCGAGCAGCACGAAACCCTTGCCGAACAGCCGGTGGACGGACAGCTCCGACCCGTCCCGGGTGAGCGGGACGTGCGGCGCGCGAGTGCCGGGGCGGCCGGTCGGTTCGGCCGGATTCTCTTGGAGACCCTGGTCCTCGCCGGGTTCGGCGCACACCGCAGCCGAGTGGTACCGGAACCCCAGCATCTCCCCGATGGTCGGGATCGGCTGTGATTCGTCGACGGCCGAGAGCACCCGCCCCTCGGCGACTGACGCCAGCTCGACCTCGCGTTCGACGGTGACGGTGATGACCGGCCGCCGTTCGGCCTCGTAGGTGTCCAGCAGCGCGGGACCAGCCTGCCCGGACAGCACCAGCGCGAGCCGCCACGCGAGGTCGTAACCGTCCTGGATGGCCAGGTTGCCGCCCTGCCCGCCGACCGGCGGACAGGCGTGCGCCGCGTCTCCGGCCAGCAGCACGCGCCCGGCCCGGAACCGCTCGGCGACCTTGTGGTTCAGCGCGAACGGGCGGGCGTTGCGGATCCGGCACTCCAGGTCGGGCACACCCACCGCGCGGCGGACCCGCTCCACGCACAGTTCCTCGGTGAAGAGGGCCTCGGTCTCGCCCTGGTCAGGGTGGTAGTCGACCCACAGCGTGTTCGTGCCCTCGCCGTCGTGGATCAGGCTCATTCCGCTGCCACGGACACTGACCACGGTGAACCGATCCGCCTCGTAGTACTCCGACAGGTCGGCATCGAAGGTGACCACGTAGACGTACCCGACCTCACCACCGCCCCCGACCGGGATGCCGAGCGCGGTACGGATCGGACTGGCGTGCCCGTCCGCGGCGACCAGGTAGTCGGCGCGGACGGAGTACTCGCGTCCGCTGGACACCTCGCGCAAAGTCGCCGTGACCAGCTCGCCGTCCTGTTCCAAGCGCACGAGTTCAGTGCCGTAGCGCAGGTCGGCGCCGAAATCCTCGGCGTGGGCGCGCAGCACCTTCTCGACCTTCGCCTGAGGCAGAGTGCACGGCGGGGCCGGGGTCAGCGCCCTCAGCGCCGCGAGGATCGCTTCCCGATCAATCTCCGGCTCGGTGGCCTCGACAAGGCTGGGGCCGGCTACGACCTGCAGGTACCCCGGACCGGCTTGTTCGGCAAGCAGGTCGCCGGTGACGCCGGGGATGGTGTCGAGCAGCTCCCACGTGCGCGGGTTGAGCCCCCATGCTTTCGGCAGTGTCGCAGTGGTCGGGCGGCGTTCCACCAGCAATGGCTTCACCCCACGCGCGGCCAGCCCGAGCGCAGTGCTCAGGCCAGTGTAGGCGCCACCCACGATGAGTACGGGAACGTGCTCGTCCATCTCTGATCACCCCTGTCTCGAGTCATATGACATTCGCTGCCATATGACCCACGCTGCCAGAAGACAGTCACTGCCACAACACTCGGCAGGGTGACGCACATCTGATCAGCGAGATTCCGGTGCTCAGGAAAGCGGGGCCGGCAGCGGCACCTTCCCGGCTCTCAGCAGCTCGAGGCCCTTCTCGGCGGTGTCCCGCAGATCGATCCGTCCGTCGCTTTCGGACCACTCCCGGAAGGCGAGGGTGAACACCGCACTCGCGTGCGCCACTGCCAGTTCCGCGATGAACGGGGCGTCCGGACCACCGATCCGGGCGGCGATGGCCTGCCTCAGCTCTCTTTCGTGAACCACCCGGATATACACGAACTCGGCCTGCACCGACCGCACCCCTCCGATCACCTCGGCGGCGGCCCGCAGGTGCGCGGGGTTCTCCGCGTGCATCCGCAGGTCACTCTCCAGTACGACCCGCAGCAGCTCGGGCACATCGGTGCCCGCCGGGCAGGCGTGCAGCGCGGCCTGCGCCGCTTCGAACATCTTGGTGAAACCGCCCAGCACCAGCGCTTCCTTGGTCGGGAAGTGGCGGTACACCGTCCGGGCGCCGACCTCGGCGGCGGCCGCGATCTCCTCGACCGAAGTCGCTGCGAACCCTTTGCGGCCGAACAGCTTGAACGCCACGTCGACGATCATCGCCCTGGTCCGGTCCTTCTTGACCTCGCGCAACGACATGTGCCCTCCTCTATCCGCCCCGCGAGCCTAACGCCGCCGTCCGGAGCTGTGACCGGCTCGGCGACGTCCTGAGGAGGACGGAGGGGACTACAGCCAGTCGTGCTCGCGGGCGTGGCGGGCGGCTTCGTGACGGGTCCGGGTCTGCGTCTTCTGCATCGCGTTCGACAGGTAGTTCCGCACCGTGCCCTCGGCCAGGTGCAGCTGCTTGGCGATCTCCGCGACGGCGAACCCTTCCGCGGTCCCGCGCAGCACGTCCAGCTCGCGCTCGGTCATCGGGCAGTCGTCGACCACGGCGAGCGCCGAGACGTCCGGGTCGATCCAGCGCCGTCCCTCGTGCAGCACCTTGATCACCGACGTGATGTGCGCCGGTTCCGCCGATTTGCTGACGAATCCCTGCACCCCGAGCTTCAGCGCCTTGCGGAGCACGCCGGGGCGCGCGTGCCGGGTCAGCATCAGGATCACCTGCCCCGGCCGGGCGCGCCGGATCTCGGCGACCGCGCCGAGCCCGTCCACCCCGGGCATCTCCAGATCGATCACCAGCACATCCGGCTGGTGCTCCAGGGTGACGCGCGCGGCGGAGGCGCCGTCCTCGGCTTCGGCGAGCACCGTGATGTCGCCCTCCAGCGGCAGCAACGCGGCAAGTGCCTTGCGCAGCAACGCCTCGTCGTCGGCGAGCACGACCGTGATCATCGGTGGTCCTCTCCGGTCGTCATCATCGGCACCGTGCCCGGGGCGACCCGCGGGAACCCGGCGGCGGTCAGGAACCGGCCGGCCTGCTGGGCCACCTTCAGCTCTCCTCCGTTGTCCGCGACGCGGTGACTGAGCGTGGAAAGCCCGCGCAATTCGGGAAGCCCTTCGTCCTGCGCACCGTCGTTCACAATGGATATCCCCGACGCGGACAGGACAATGTGCACCTGGCGGGCCTGCGCGTGCCGCAGGATGTTGGTCGTGGTCTCGCGCAGCACCTGGCCGAGCAGCTCACCCGGTCGCGGTTCGACCCCGGGCTCCCGCACGATGCGCACGTGGATGCCCGCCGCCTCGAAGAGGTTCTTCGCGTTCTCCAGCTCGGTGGCCAGGTTGAGCCGGCGCTGCGCGTAGGCGAGTTCCTTGGTCTGCATGATGGTGTCCCCGACCAGGGCGTGCACCTCCCGCAGTTCCTCCTGCGCCCGGTGGAGATCCCGGTGCAGCAGCTTCTCCGCCAGCGTGACCTTCAGCTTCACCACGTGCAGCGTGTGCCCCTGGATGTCGTGCAGATCGCTGGCGAACCGCATCCGCTCCCGCATCACCGCCAGCTCCGCCTCGCGTTCCCTGGCCACGTCCAGCTCCTGCACCAGGTCGTAGAACTTCTTGGCCCCGGACAACACCGCGGCCGCCAGCATGGTGACGCCGGTGGGGATCACCACGTACTGGACCAGCAGCTTGCTGGTGTCGCCCGGGTGGACAAGGACGTGCAGCAGCCCGAATACCCCGACGAAGCAGATCATGCCGACGGCCACCGCCCCGCGGTGCCGCCGCAGCTCCGGGATGATCACCGAGCAGGCGATGTTGAACCCGTAGAAGGCAGTGGGGGTGCTCATCACCAGCGAACCGACCGCCCACACCGCCGCCGCGACCCCGAGGCAGGCGAACGAGAAGACGGACACCTTCCGCGGCGCCCAGTCCACCAGGGTGGCGAGCCCGGCGAGCAGCCCGCCGGACAGCACCAGGATGTGCCACCAGGTCCGGCCCTCAAGCACCACCAGCATCACCCCGACCAGGGCGAGCGGCGGAATGAGCGTGGCGACGTTCAACCGCCACAGCCGTTCCTCCGTCTCCGGGCGGCGTCTGCCCAGGACGCGGGACAGGCTGGACATGGCGGACTCTCCGGGTCGGGTGGCTGGCTTGGTCATCAGCATTCCTCAGGTCCGATTCCACCACCAGTGACGCTGTGTCATGTCCTTTACCCGATTCGGCGGCAGGCAACCGGGGCAGAACGAGCGTGCCACGAGGGTGTCCGGCGACTCCGTGCGGTACCGCCGTCCGGCGTCAAGCCCGTCGAGCGCTGCGCCGTACGGCGTCGCGACCAGATTGCGAGAACGGGAAGACCGTGCGGTGCATGAGCACGCCGCGATGCGTGAGCACCGCGCCTTTCGGAAACCGGTGGTGCCGCTCGCGTACATGATCAGCACGCCCGTCGTCTTCGTCCACTTCGGACACACCGGGATGCGGTTCAGCGGTGGCCGCAGCGGCCCAGGTCCACGTGCGGTCGCCGAAGACGAGCGCCGGATCGTGACCGCGCTCGGCGGCCCATCGGGACAGCATCTCGCCGAGGACACGGAACCGCGGGCGGACGTCTGCGGGCATGACGAATCCCTTCTGGACACCGGAGAAGGCTCTATGCTGTGTCGCCCGCACCAAGATCGTCAAGCTGTGAACTGTGTCAACAAGCCTTCGACGCTCCGTACCACCACGTGGGCCGCGGCTCGTTCGGCCGGCGGCCGGTCCGATCGTTCTGCCTCATGCCGCCAGCGAAGCACCGCGTCGAGTCCGGCTTCGTAAACCTCGCCGGGATCGGTGCCCGTTTCGAGACCAAGCCGCTCTTCGGGCGCCGTCCCTTGCGCGCCGAGCAGCTGCGTCGCTTCTTCCGCCGGTTCACCGGACAGCGCGGTCCGCCCGCCCCGGATGTCGGCGATCAGGCGTAACTCGCGGAAATCGTGCGCGGTCACGGAGAAGCGTTCGACGCGGGCGACCAGCCGGTCACTGTGCGGGCGAGGTTCGGCCTGCAGCACTGTTTCCAGACAGATCACGGCGGTCCGCGCGCGCAACGCGTCGGCACGCGCGGCGAAGCAGCCGGCGATCGTGTCCCGCAATTCTCCCAGCCCACTGCGACGGACAAGCTCGGTCGACAGCTTCGGCCTGGTGTCACAACCCGTGCGAATGAGCGTGAGCGCGAGCTTCACGCCGAAGAGGCCGAATCTCGCGACGAGAGAACGCCGGGTCTCTGCCGATACCGGCCCGGGGAAGGCAGGATCTATGAACGAGTCGACGGAAAGCAGGTGCCGTTCCAGTTCTTCGCGCGGCACCGCCGCGAAGGCGGCCAAGAGTTCAAATTCGTCGTTGGTGAACGCGCGGGCGCCGTACGCGAGCTGCGCGGCTACCGCGATTACGCCTTGGAATCCGCTGCACAGCGGATCTTCGCGCCACGCGCGTCGTGCGAGCTGCTTCGCGGTGAGCAACGCGTCGATCCGTCCCGCGCCCGTCTCGTCGGAGCGGGCGAGCACCAGCACCGTGTCAACGGCTGTCTGCCGCGCGAACGTCGAAGTCGCTGTCGGACGAAGCGTCGCCACCTCGTCCGGATCAAGGTGACGAAGCAGCCGTATAGACGCATCGGTGAGCTTCGTCGGCGAAGGATCGTCAACCAGTTCGAGATTGCGAAGCGCCCGAGACGGCCAATCGCTGAGGGCTGCCGCAAGCGTGGACTTCCCCGTACCGGCAGCGCCAGTGATGCCCACACGCAACGGCTCGTCGAGATGGTCCAGCGCTTCGCGCAACAGGGCGGACGCACGTCGGCTGTCTCGATAGCACGCGTACGCGTCGGCCAGCAGCGCGCGAACGTCTTCGGTCACGCAGGAAGCTCCTTCGGCGCCCGTCCGGCCCGCAAGCCGAGTTCGCCCGCACGCTGGTGCAAGCCGGCCAGCCGGTCGATCTCGCGGCGCAACCGCGCGGTCCGGCGTTCCCGCTCGGCCGAACCGGCGATGATCGTCTCGCGCTCCCGTGCCAGCTCGTCGGCCAGATCCTCGGCGAGCGCGGTGAAGTGGTCGCGCAGCTTCCGCTGGACGTGCCGGATCGCGTCCCGGCATTCCTTGCTGAACCGGAGGAAAACGTCGTCGACGTGGCGTTGAGCGGTCATCTTCGCCACCGCCTGGCGACGTTGCCGCCGCATCCCGCCCTCGTCGCTGATCGTCTTCGCGGCGAACGCCACCCCCGCGCCGAGCGAGATCGGGTTGATCAGCGGCAGTCCCGCCAGCCCGGTCACCAGGCCGAACATCAGCACCCCGCCGTAGGAACCGCGCAGCCCGGTGAACGCCTTCTGGCCGATCTTGAACCGTTCGATGCGCGGCTGCCGGACCTCCGCGATCCGATCCGCACCGGATTCGGGCGGTGTGACCCGATCCAGGTCGTACTGCACACCGAACGTCGCGGCCACCGCCTGCGCGATCCACTCCGCGCGCTCGGCAGTGAAGGTGTACGTGGTTTCGACCGCTTCCGCGAGCGCGCGATCCAGCCACGGACCGAACTCGTCCCACACCTTCACCGGGTCACCGCGGTCGAAGGTCTCGTCGATCGTCTCCACGATCCGCCGGGTGCGCTCCCGGAGGTCGTACTCGGCGTCCGACTGCAGATCCGCGATCTCGTCGGAGAGCAGGTTCTGCCAGCGGCCGTTGCGGCGGCGCAGTTCGTCGGCCCGGCGCTGCGCGCGGTTGAGCAGCGTGGCCTGGTCGACGCCCGCTTCCTGCCCGGCCTCCTCCGCGCGCAGCCGCAGCGCCTCCACCAGCTCCGCCGCCGCCGCCCGCACGCTCACCGCGGCCACCAGCGCGGACCGGCTCTCCGGCGGCCGCGACACCTGGCCGGCGATCCAGCCGAGCAGGTCCGGGAACCCGGACCGGGTGTTGAGCTCCTGGTCCCCTGCCTTCGCCGCGGCGAACCGGACCGTCGAGGACACCGGCAGCACCGCCGCGTCGATCCCGGACTCGGACAGCGCCGCGCGATTCCGCTCCGCGACCGCCCGCCAGCCGGGGCAGACGTCGATCTTGGTCAACGCCACCACGACGTGCGGGCACCAGGTGCGGACGTGATGTGCCAAGGCGAGTTCGGCCGCGCCGAGCACCGTGGTCGCGTCCGAGACGAGCACCACCGCGTCGGCCTCGGCCAGCACGTCCAGCGCAGCCGCGGTGCGCGGCGAACGGGGATCCCCGACGGCCGGCGTATCGACCAGCACCAGCCCCGCGGACAGCAGATCCCGCGGAACCCCGACCTCGACCCGGCGCAGCGAACCGGCCGGCCGCGCGCCGACCTCCCCGGTCAACCGCTCGACCGGAACCGGAATACGTTCGTCCGCACGCCCGACGAGCGTCGCACCGGGCTCGGCCGCGTAACCGACTTCAACCGGCACTGCCGGAGTAGCCGCGTCGCCGACCGCACAGACCGGCGCGTTCAGCACCGCATTGACGAGATTGCCCTTGCCCTGCTTCGCGAATCCGAGCACGGCGATCCGGGTACCACCGGACGCACGATCGCGACGTCGGCGCAACCGCTGCACCAAGTCCGCACGGCCGTGCGTACGGCAGGCATCCAAAGCCTCATCGAGTACTTCGAGCCATGCAGGAGCCGTCACGACGAAGAAGTCTCCCCCAGGCACAGGGAGTATCGGAAGCCGGTAGGCGGCTCCGCAAGCCGAGCTACACCCACGAAGCCACCTCCGGCGCGCCGCTACTCAGCGTACGTTCAGAAGGAAAGGTGCAGCTCGCCGCTGTGCGAGGTTTCGGCGCCGGCGTGCAGGTCCGAGCCGGGGCCCTGGTGCGCGACATCCGGAACCTGCGAGACGGTGTCGTGGACGGCACCAACCCCGGCGTCAGCGCCGTGCTGCGGGGACTCGCTCCCCCAGTCCGGTGCTGTGTGCGTAAGCGCCTGGACCTGGTGCGTCGCAGCGTCCGCGACGTGGTTCACGCCCTGCGCGCTGAGTGCCCCCGACAAGCTGCCGACGTTCTGGGTCACCGTGCCGGCCAAGTCGCTGCCGTGCCCAGCCACGCCGCCACCGGCGTCGGTGAGGTGAGCCGCGTCGACGGCGCCTGGAGCCGCGGGAGTCGCTGGGGCCGCGGCGCCAACCTCGCCGGCCGCATGCTGAACCTGCCCGACCGCACCAGCGGCCCGCGCGACCGGCGCGGCGTCCAGTCCGTGAGACAGATCGCCGCCCAGCCCGAACACACTGCCCGGCTGCTGCGCGAGCGCGGCGGCCGACGCTGCCGCGTTCTGCATCTCGCCGTTCTGGATCTCGCTGTTCTGCATCTCACCGGCCCCTGGCACCGACGGCAGGTCACCTGCCGAAGGCAGCGAAGGTTCGCCGGCCGCGGGAAGACCGAGCGACGCAGTGAGCGCGTGCAGCTGGTCGATGGCGCCCTGCGGCCTGTCCGCGACGGCACCGGTCAGGTCACCCGCGGGCACCTGTCCAAGCGCGGCCGGGCCGCCGGCCGGAACGGAGTCGAGCACCAGCGGGAGAACCTCCCGCACGTCGGCGGCGCTGATGTCGCCCAGCCCGGCGGCGGCCAGCGCCGACTGCGGATCCTGGCCGAATGCGGCCAGCGCGGCGGGATCGTGGAGCAGGGTGAGCGTGAAGTCGTGCAGGGTCTGCACCGGGTTCATGGCGGGGATCTCCACTTGTCGTGTTTACCGGGACACCCGGACCTCCCCGGCCAGGCTGGCGGTCAAGGTAGGCCGGGGACACCCCCGCTCACATCGGGGTTTACACCCAGTCGCGCCTCGCTCAGCCGTTAGGGGGTCGATATGAGATCGTTAGGGAGTTAGGGACTCGGACACGCGAAACCCGGTTGGGTTAAATCCCCTTCCACCCTTGCCCGGCTCTCTCGTCCGGGTGAGGATGCTGTACCCGTTCCGTGATTGCGCCCCTCTGACCCGGCCATGCAGCGACGAAGGGAGGAAGCGGCGGTGCCCCACGTGCTCGGCATCGACATCGGCCCGGCCCGGACCCACGCCGCGACCCGGCGCAGGCACAGCGGGCAGTGGACCGATCCGGAACCGTTGTGGCTGGGCGAAACCACCCCCGCGACCGCGACCGCGCTCTTCCTCGACGACGAGGGCTACCTGATCACCGGCGACGCGGCCGTCCGGGAAGGCGCCGCGGTTCCGTCCCGCCTGATGACCGGTTTCCACCGCCGCATCGGCGACGACGTCCCGGTTTTCGTCGGCGGTACGCCGTTCACCCCGGAATCCTTGACCACGGTCGTGGTGGAGGCCGTCGCCGACCTCGCGGGCAACGGCCCGCCACGGCACCTCGTTGTCACCCATCCGGGCGACTGGGGCGGGTACCGTCGCGAACTCCTGCGCCGCACCCTGACCGGCGCCGGTTTCCCCGCGGTGACCCTCGTACCGAGCGCCGTCGCCGCCTTGCACGCCCACCTCCCGGACACCGGTCAGGGCGAACGAACCGCCGCAGTATGCGAATTCGGCCCCGATGGCGTCACCGTCACCCTGGCCACGTCGGCGGCCACCACAGGCTGGTTCTCCCGTAACAGCACCGAAGGCGTCGCCCCCACGGCTGCGTTGAGCAGCGCATTCTCCTTGGCGCAGAGCGCAAACGTCGCTCCAGAAGCCCTGTCCGGCATCGTCTTCTGCGGCGACCCCGGCCCCGGCGCGCTCCCGGGACGCCTGCCCTGCCCGGTTTTCGCCGGTCCGCAACCCGCCCTCACCGCAGCGCTCGGCGCCGCTACCTTGGCCGCGCACCGAACCGCCACCCCGGCCCAGCAGCACCGCGTCTCCCCACGCTCCACCGGCCCGCGCCCCGGTACTGCCCAAACCGGCTCCCCCGTCGATCACCCGGACGCCCCTGGCGACGATCTCCCCGCACTCGTCGACGACCGCCCGGGCACCACTCACCGCCAGGCCGGCGACCTCGCCGGGCCGAACCCCCGCACGGCCAAGAAAACCAGCTCGCCCACCGAAAAACGCCCTGCCGTGCCGACCGACGGCACCAGCCGACGCCCCCGCACCGCCCGGCAACCCGGCGACACCGCGGACAAGCGGCCCCGCACCACAGGCCGCAAGACCGGCAAGCACGCCGACCGGGCCACCACCGTTGCCCAGCACCATTCCGGCGCCCTTACCCCGCACGGCGCCGGGGACCCCGCACAGCCCGAACCGGCGGCCGCGGAGACCATCCTGCTTCCGCGCGTCGACGACCCCGCCGATCTCCCCGAACGGCCCGAACGGCCGCCGGTGGAGATCACCCCGTTCGAGTTGCCCGAGCCCGAAGGTTTCGCGAAGCTCTTCCGCCGCTGGCGTCCCCTCGCGGCCGCGGCCGCGGTGCTCGCGATCGCCGCGTCGGTCCTGATCGCCATCTTCTCGTCGCACCCGGCGACGGCCGACCGGCAACCCGGCTCTCCCCCTCCCCCCGCCCCGAGTTCGTGCAACCGCCCGGCCACGGCTCCCACCGGTGAAGGTCACTGTTGAACGCACTGCTGGCGAAAACCGACACCGTGCACCCTGCCGTCCACCGTCTGCTCGCGGAGCACGGCGCGTCCGCGAGCCCGGTGCGCCTGGTCGTCGTCGCCCCGGGCGGCTACGGCAAAACCGCCCTCCTCGGCGCACTGGACCGCGGCTACCGCGCAGCCGGGGTGACCGCGACCGTGGTCGACGACGCGGACCAGCTCGACGACGAAGATCTCGCCAAGCTCACCGTCCTGGCTTCGTCCGCCGAAGGTCCCGTCGTGGTGGCCCACCGCCCGAATCCACGCGCCGAAGCGTTGCGCGGTCTCGGCGAGACGTTCTTGCTTCCCCCCTTGGACGTCGGCGAGGTCGCCAAACTCGCGCGCCACCTGACCGGCCGCGCGGTGGACCCCGCCGCTGCCCTCGCGCTCCACACTCGCACCGGCGGCGTCCCGAGGCTCGTCGAACGCGTCGTGACGGATCGGCTGGAAGCCTTTCGCAGCGAATTGGCCGACCTGGACGAGGACGTCCTCCACTACCTGATCGCGTCCGAAGCCGGAGCAAGCCGCAACCTGGATTTGTTGTGCGCGCTACTGAACTGCTCACCCGACGCGCTGCCGGCAGTCGTGGACGGCGCCCGCGCCACCGGCCTGCTCGACCACGAAGACGCTCTGCTGCCCGTGGCCGCACAAGCCGTGCGCGGCTACGCGCCCCCCGCGCGGCGCCTGGCTGTCGTACAGCAACTGGTGGAAGCCCAGCTACGCCAAGGCCTGCCGATACTGGACCTCGCGCGCTCGTTGCTGGACGCAGGCAGCTCCGGTGCTTCGGCGGCCACCGCATTCGCCACCGCCGCCCAGGAAGCCCTGCCGAGTGACACAATCCTGGCCGCGCGTCTGTTCGAGGCCGCCGCCGACGCAGGCGCCCGCGACGCGACGACCACGATCGGCTGGGCCCGAGCCGCCGCGTTGTCCGGAGATTTGGACACCGCCCTCCGTCTCGGCGACGGCATGCTGTCCGGCGACGACCCGGAATCCCGTGCCGCAGGAGCGGAAATAGCCGCGACGGTCCTCGCCCACCGAGGCGAACTGGCCCGGAGCGCAGAGCTGTACCGCTGGGCCGCGACCCTCACTCCGCATCCTTCCGGCGCCACGCACAACCCGACGCCCGATGCTGATCGGCAGCCGCCTTTCCACGGTGAAGATCTCGCATCCCGTTCTCCGCAAGAGTTTCCGGTGAGCGACCGATGGGCAGGTCCCGGCGCCGTCACCGCGTTCGCCGCGATCGCCCTCGTCGGTACAGGACAATGCGGTGAAGGCCGGAAACTCGCGAAAGCACCGGCGCCCGGAGTCGCGCCGACCTTGTTCACCGGCGCCGTGGCGCGGACCTCGAACGGCGTCGTGGAATCGGTGACCGGGTACGGCACCGAAGCGTTGCCCGAACTCGTCGGCGCCGCGACAATGCTCGAACCCGCCTTCGCCGGATCGCCCTTGCCGGACAGCCCCGCCGCACTGGCCGCGCTCGCCGGACTGCATTCAGGCGAGCTGGCACTGGCGGAATCAGTACTGGACCGGGCTCTTTCCCACGGCGTCGGCGGTACCTTGCTGGCGTCCCGCCATCGTCTCCTGCTCGGGTGGGTAGCCATGACGGGCGGTGATCTCGCGACGGCAGCCGAACACCGCGACGCCGCCGCGGGCGCGAAGCTGGAAGCCCGCGACGAGTTGTTCTTCGCCACGCTGGAACTCGGCCTGGCCCGGCGGGCGAGCGACCTCGCCGGCCTGCAACGCTCGTGGGATCGCGCGTACCAGGCGTCGATGCGCCAGCAGGTGGATCTCTTCACCCTGCTGCCGCTGGGCGAGCTGGCGATCGCCGCCGCCCGGACCGGCGCGCAGGCCAAAATCCGGCACCGGCTCGAACGCGCGCACGCCATGCTCGACCACCTCGACAACCCTCCTTTGTGGACAGTCTCGCTACACTGGCACGAGCTGCATGCGGCAATCACCTCGGAAGACCGGCCCGGCGCCGAACGCCACCTGTCGGCCCTGACCCGGTTTGCCGGCTCCGGACGCTATCCCGCTGCTCTGGCCGGCGCCGCGAAGTGCTGGCTCGCCGTGATCAGCGGCAGCTTCGACCCCCGCGAGACGGCCGAGGCCGCCGCGGAACTCTACGAACTCGACCTCTGCTGGGATGCTTCCCGCCTGGCCGGGCAGGCCGCGATCCGCACCTCCGACCGCAAGGCGATGGTCCAGCTCCTGGAAGCCGCCCGCCAATTCCAAGGCACCGCGGGCCGTCCCGAATCTCCCACCGCGGTGGCCGGCACCGCCCACGGACTGAGCACCTTGAGCGAGCGGGAGCTGGAAGTCGCCCGGCTCGTCGTGGACGGCCTGACCTACAAGCAAGCCGGCAGCAAGCTGTTCATCTCGGGCAAGACCGTCGAGCACCACATGGCCCGCATCCGCGGCAAACTCGGTTCAGCGGACCGGCGGGAGCTGCTGTCCACCCTGCGTGAGCTGCTCGCCAAGCCCACCAACCCCTGAAAGCTCCACCCGGAACCCGTCGCGTCAGCCGAACCGTCCGTGGACGTAGTCGGCGGTACGCGAGTCGACGGGTGAGTCGAACACCTGGCTCGTGTCGCCGTGTTCGACGATCGCGCCCGGAGTGCCCTCCTCGGCGAGGAAGAACGCGCACTGGTCCGATACCCGCTGCGCCTGCTGCATGTTGTGCGTCACGATGACGATGGTGACCTCGCTGGTCAGGTCCGCGATCGTCTCCTCGATCCGGCGGGTCGAGGTCGGGTCGAGTGCCGAACACGGCTCGTCCATCAGCAACACCGTCGGCCGCACGGCGAGCGACCGCGCGATGCACAGCCGTTGCTGCTGCCCGCCGGACAGGGCGCCGCCGGGCTGCCGGAGCCGGTCACGCACTTCCCGCCACAGTCCCGCGCGCGTCAGGCATTCCTGCACGAGGTCGTCGCGTTCGTCCCGGCGCACCTTGGTCCCGGTGAGCTTGAGACCGGCCGTCACGTTGTCGTAGATGGACATCGCGGGGAACGGGTTGGGCTTCTGGAACACCATCCCGATATGCCGGCGAACCTCGGTCAGCTTCCAGACCGAGTCGTAGATGTCGACCTCCCCCAGCAGCACCTCGCCGGCCAGCGACGCGCTCGGGATCAGCTCGTGCATCCGGTTCAGCGTGCGCAGGAACGTCGATTTGCCGCAGCCGGACGGGCCGATCAGCGCGGTGACCGACTGCGCGGGCATCGTCAGCGACACCCGGTCGAGCACCTTGTGGTCGCCGAACCACGCCGACACCGCGCGGGCCTCCAGCGTCGCGGCGTCGTTTTCGGCCTCGACGACGTCGAAGGGCTGCGTGATGGTCACTTCTTCCTCCATGGTCACAACAGGTTCGGCAACAGCGAAGCAATCGAGTCGGCGACCGCGAGGCCCAGCGCACCCAGCACGGGCACGCCGATCACCCACGCCTGCCACATGCCGAGCCGCTGATGCGTATAGACCACGCCGCCCGCCGACAGCAGCATGACCAGCGCCCAGCCGACAACCGGGATCAGCGCCCCCTCGTCACCGGCCATCGGCTGCTCCGAATCGGGCAACGCGTAGGCGGGCAGCCTGGCGCTGGCCTCAACGGCCGGGGTGACCAGCTGGGCGTCCACGCGCAGCACATCGCTCGGCAGGTAAGGCGGTCCGTCGGCGGTGACCAGCGTGAGCCTGCCGTCGGTCTTGCCGGGCGCGGCGACCTGGGGGTCGTTCGCGCGCCGTACGCCGATCACCCGGAACTGGTGCACGCCCTGGCCGGTGGTCACGGTGATCGGATCACCGCGCCTGAGCTCCCCGATCCGCTGGAACGGACCGCCGTACGCGGCCCTCCGGGCCAGCACGACGCTGACCCCGACTTGCCCTGGCAGCACGGTGTCACGCAGGTGTCCAGGGCCGGATTTCAGTGCGCCGGGCGAAGTTCCCTCGCCCACCACTTCTTCCACACCCAGCTGAGGAATCGAGAGCACCGCGACCGGCGTGCCGGACGGAAGCAGGCGCCCGCCCGCATCCAGCGAGGCGACCGGCGCGGTCGCATTGGCGAGCTGGTTGCGGAACTCGGCGAAGTTCCGATCCTGGTCCCGGTTGTGCTGCAGCCCCCCGATCAAGGCGAGCTGCGCCAGCAGGCTCAGCGCGAGCACCCCGAGGATCGTCAGTGCGTGCGCGACGATCCGCGTCCCCGCGCGAGCGGAGGGTACGGATCCACCGGGTTGTTCGGGCGCGCTTGGCGGGGCGGACGGGGCCGGTTCGGTGACCGTCATTCCGGCCACGCCGACCGCGCGACCTCGCGCCGGCGCCGCGTCACCAGCACCGCGAGAATGCCCACACCGAGCAACCCGAGCCCGGCGAGCGTGAGCAGGCCGGCCGGGACTCCGGTGCTGGCCAGCTTCTTGTCACCGGGGTTGCTGGGAGTATCGCCGCCCGGACCGCGGGGCGTCGTGTCCGTCGGCGCGACGCCGCCCGGATCAGTGCTGGTGGCCGACTCGGTCGTGCTCGTGGTGGTGGAGGTCTCCGGGGCCGGGCTCGTGGTCTCGGTGGGCGTGGTGGTGCTGGTATGCCCGCTGGAGCTGGTCGTGGTCGTGGTCGTGGTCGGCGGCGAGGCGGGATCCGTGACCGTGTAATGCGTCGCGTCGGTGAACCACAGCGGCATGGTGAAGGTGCCCTTCACCTCCTGCGAGAATCCGTCCACGCAGTTGGCCACGATGTCGTAGCGGCCCGGCTGCACCGTGCCCTGGTTGTCGACGGCTATGTCCTTAAAGGACAGTCCCTGGAAGATGGGGAAACCGGCGTCGTGCGCGATGCCGACATCTGTGGTCGTGGTCCCGATCAGGCCGGGCTCGAATACCCCGGGGCCGTAGATGAACAGGTTGTACGAGTCGGCGTCGGCCGGGCACCCCGCCGAGGTGGTGTAGTGCGGCGCGTTGACATCTGTGCCCTTCTTGGCGACGTCCTCGACGGTCAGCGTGCCGAGCGTGGCCGCCGGCACCGCGGCCTGGGCGACCCCGAACATGGTGCCGGCCGCGGCCAGCAGGCTGAGCAGGGCCAGGGCGGCTCCGCGCTTACGCATGACGTTCCTTCCGGTTGCGGCGGGCGAACAGCACAGTGACGATGCCGGCGCCGAGCAGCCCGACCCCGGCCAGCGCGAAGTAGCCGACGGGGACGCCGGTGCTGGCCAGGCCACGCCTGTCGATCGTGGTGCCGACCGTCTGCGCCCCGGCGCCACCACTGGTGTCCGCTCCGGTGCCGTCGGGGGCGAGCGCACTGGTGCTCGAACCCGTCGTGGTGGTGGTCTCACTCGGCGACGAAGTGGTGTCGCCGGTCGAGGTCGTGCTGGAGGTACTCGTAGTCGACGTGCCGGTGCTGGACGTGGGCGTCGAGGTGCTGGGGCGCGTCGTGGTCGTCGTGGTGCTGCTGGACGACGTCGGTGTGCTGGTGGGTGTCGTGGTCGTTCCGGTCGGAGTCGTGGACGACGTCGAGGTCGTGGTCGTCGTAGTGGTGGTCGGCTCAGTCGTCGTAGTCGTTGGCTCGGTGGTGGTCGGTTCCGTCGTGATGGTGCTCGTTGTGGTGGTGCTCGTGGTCGGCTCTGTTGTCGTGGTCGTAGTCGTCGGCTCCGTTGTCGTGGTCGTCGGAGTCGTGGTGGTCGGCTCGGTCGTCGTGGTCGGCTCGGTCGTCGTGGTCGTGGTGGTCGGCTCGGTCGTCGTCGTGGTGCCGGTCGTGGTGGTCGTCGTGGGCGGCGCGGCGGGGTCGGTGTCCTGGTAATGCGTCGCGTCGGTGAACCACAGCGGCATCGTGAAGGTGCCGATGACCTCCTGCGAGAACGAGTCCACGCAGTTGACGACCACGTCGTAGCGGCCGGCCTGCACGGTCGTCTGGTGATCGGTCGCGATGTCCTTGAACGACAGGCCCTGGAAGATCGAGAAGCTCGACGTGTGCGAAAGACCCACGTCGGTCGTCGTCGTCCCGATCAGGCCGGGGGCGAAACCACCCGGCCCGTGGACGTAGAGGTTGTATCCGTCGGCCGTATCAGGGCAGCCCGCGGAGGTCATGTAGACCGGGGCCTGCACATCCCGCCCGGTGGCCGGCGACGCGGACAGCGAGCCGAGGGTGGCCTCGGGTGTGGCCGCCGCCGCGACGGTCACCGCGGTGCCGGCGATCACCAGCAGGCCGAGCCCGGCGAGTGCCACCTGGCGCTTTCTCATCTTCTTCGTCTCCTAGGGTGAATTACTCGGACCGGGACCGGCGTCTGCGCATGACCACCGCGAGGACCACGGCGGCCACGGCGAGCGCGATCGCGGCGACGAACAGGAACGGCTGCAACCAACCGTCCGTTGTGGACTGATCGGGCTTTCCCGCGGCAATCGGCGCCGTCGCCGTGCTGCTTGTCGGGTGTCCTTCGCCGGAACCGGTTCCGGGCGCGACGGTGCCCGGCGCGGGGCTGCCCGCAGGCGCGCTGGGCGGCGGCATCTCCAGCTCCGCACGCGGCGACATCGTGTTGGGGCCCTTGGCATCGCCGAGTGCGGCGTAGCGGCCCGGCGCGGAAACCCGGATGGTGCCGGCGAACTCGGCCTTGTGCTCCTGCGAGAACGAGTCGACGCAGTACACCGACACCTGGTAGTCACCGGTGAACGTGGTGTTGGCGTCTGCCGCGAAGTCGTGCAGCGTCTCCGACGGGTACACGTCGAAGCCCTGCTTGCGCGACATGCCTGCGCTGGTGGTCGCGGTGATGACCACCCCGTCCTTCGGCAGACCATGGCCACGCATGACCGCGTTGTAAGCGTCCGCGCCCGCGGGGCACCCGCCACTGGTGTGCAGCTTCATCGGAGCGGCGTCGGCGCTGTCTCCCGGCGTGACGACCAGGCCCGCCGCGCGCAGAGGCTCAGCCTGCGTCGGCATGCTCGGTCACCTCCTCCGGCTCAGTGGGAGTGCCGCGACGACGACGGCGGCGCCGGATCCAGAACACGAGGGCCAGTACCAGCACCACGAACACGGCGAGGTACAGCCACGGGATCGCGGCGACCGTCGCGCTCTCCTCCGCGGCCGGAGCGCTCGGATCAGCCTGTCCCGTTACGGTAATGGGATCGACGTGCACGGTGCCGGTGAGCCACCCCGCGGGCAGCAGGCCGCCGACCTTCGTGCTCATCTTCATCGACGATCCGGGCAGCAGCTCGGGAATCGCGGCCAGGTCAGGAGCGTCCACAGTGGACCCCCAGGGCGTGGAAACCTTCGCCCACTGCTTGCCGGAGAGCCGCACGTTGCCGGTGTTGCGCACGACATAGCTCATCGTCGCCTCACCACGGCCCAGCAGGCTGCCGTGGTAGTCAACGGAAAGGTCGGTGATCGACAGGGCAGGGTGCAGCTCACCGCTGACCCGCGCGTAGATCCGCGCGCCCACACGCTGCTCGACGGCGAGTTTCTGACCGTTGGCCTGGGTCTGCTCGGTAGCCAGCGACGCGACGATGCCGCCGGCGTGGTCGCCCGGCGTGGCGTTCGCGGGAATGGTGACGGTGAACGGCACGATCGCGGTCGACCGCGCGGGCACCGACACCGAGTCTTTGCCCGGCACGGCCCAGAGGCCCAGCTCGAGCGGTTTCCGCTTGGCAGCGAGCAGATCGAAGCCGCCCTCCGGGGTGTTGAAGGCGTCGCTGGCGTAGATCCGCAGTTCCACCGGTGACGCGCCCACATTGGACACCGCGAGGTAGTCGGTGATACGAGCGCCTGGGGTCGCGCTGTAGGTGAAGGCGTTGCGCTGGTCGGGAGCCTTCGCCGTGGCGGGCCGGACACCGAAGGTGACCCGGTCGCCGGACGGCTGCGCCAGCGCAGCCGGGGAGACGCCGAGAAAGGCGAGCAGGAGCAGGCCGGCGGCAAGCACACGCGGCAGAATGCGGATCATAAAGGACCTTCCACGGGTGGTTCCCCTGGCCGGGAACGAGCCCGGCCAGGGGAACCGGATACGGCGAATCAAGTGGCCTGCACCACCGCGGGTCAGGTTCCGCTACCCGCACCGGCAAGCAAGCCGTTCCGAGACGTTCCTTAAATCGCGGTGAGGGTCAGCACCGCGGTGTAGGTGCCGGCGACGGTGGACGTCGGCACGTTCAGGGCCAGGCCCGCGCCCAGGTGCGCGGTGCCGTTGCCGCCACCGGGAGCGGCGGTGGCCATGGTGCGGGAACCGGCCAGGCCGACACCGGCCGGCGCGGCGGCACCGGGGGCGAGGGCGGCGGCGGGGTTGACCGCCGGGCCGGCCGTGATGTTCTGCGCGGCCAGCTTGTCGACCACGGCAGGGGTCCAGCCGAGGTTGGCCCCGTTGATCGCGTGCGACTGGCCGTCGCCGAAGTCGGTCACCTGACCGGACACGTTCCAGCCGGGGTTACCGGCGCGAGTGTCCGCGACGGTGACCGGGTTGAGGTCGCCCGCGGTCTGCAGCATCGAAGCGTCCGGCAGCATGGTGGGCGAAGGCAGCGTCACGTTCTTGTTCGCCACGCTGATCAGCAGCTCACCGGCGGTGACCGTGGTGGTGATGTTCTCCGAGGTCGCCACGCCCGCGAAGGTGTTCACGGTCAACGGAACCTGGGCCGACTCCGAGGCAAGGAACACCGCGGGGTCGGTCGGCACGAACTTCGCGGTGAACGAGTGCGCACCCACGGCGAGGGTGGCGGTGTTCAGCGTGGCCGTGCCACCGGCGAGCGCCACCGGGCTGCCGAGGTTCGCGCCGTTGTCGGTGAACTGGATGGCACCGGCCGCCGCACCCGGCGTGACCGTCGCGCTCAGGGCGACCGGCTGGAACTGGGTCGCACTGCCGCTCGGGGTCACCGCGAGGGCGGTGGTGGTGGCCGTCGCCGGCCGCGACTGCACGGCGTAGGTGACCGCCTGCGAGGTGGAACCCTGGATGTTCTGGCTCGCGCCGGTGAACACCGCGGTGAGCGAGTGCGAACCGACCGCCAGCGCAGACGTGTTCAGCGTGGCGACACCGTTGTTCACAGCCACCGGGGAGCCGACGTTGTTGGCGCCGTCCTTGAACTGCACCGTGCCACCCGCCGAGGCCGGGGTGACATTCGCGGTCAGGGTGACCTGGTCGCCCTGGAAGGCCGGAGAGGCCGGGGTGACCGACAGCGACGTGGTCGTGGTGACCGGCTGGTTCGGGTCGACCGAGGTGTAGTGCGTGGCGTCGGTGAAGTACACCGCCGTCGTGAAGGTGCCCTGCACCGCCAGCGAGAACGAGTCGACACAGTTGACCGTGATGTCGTACTCACCGGGGACCACGGTGGTCTGGTTGTCGAGGGCGATGTCCTTGAAGGTCAGGCCCTGCTGCACCGGGAAGCCCGAGGTCGTGGAGAAGTTGACGCTCGTGGTGGTGGTGCCGATGAAGCCGTTGGCCCAGGCGCCCGGGCCCTTGACGAACATGTTGTAGCCGTCGGCCGTGGTGGGGCAGCCCGCCGAGGTGTTGTACACCGGGGCGGTGATGTCCAGTCCGTTGGCCGGGGACACGGTGGCGGTGCCGACGGTGCCGGGTGCCGGGGCCGCGGAAGCGGCAGGCACGGCGCCCAGGGCGCCGGCCAGAACGGCGGCCAGGACGACCCCGCCGGCCGCGACGCGACGCAGGATGTTCTTGGAGTTCATGTGTTCTGGAGTCCTTTCAGGGAATCCGGATCAGGGGGTGTGGATGCTGGTGTCACCACAGTTCGGGTTGATGCCGAACCCGTACTTGGTGATCACGCCGGTGTTGGCGCAGATGGCCGAGGCGTTGCCCGAGAAGACCGTGTTGTACGGCGCCGTGGTGAGAGCCGCGTTCGGCACGACGTTGTACACGTCCCGCTTGAACGTGGAGTCCGTGTTCAGGTCGGTCGGGTTGACGCCGTTGAACGTGGCGAGCATGGCCTTGCCGTGCACGTCCGCCACGACGCCGTAGACCTGGGACTGGTACTGCGCGATCGAATACGGCGCGATGTTCGCCGGCTCCGTCAGGTAGGTACCGGTGTTCTCTTCGATCGGGTTGTTGTTGACGTCCTTGTCCTTCACGCAGGGGAAGGTCGTCGTGTAGTCGGCCGCGTTGGTCAGGCCGAGACTCTGCAGGAAGAACGCCCGTGTGCCCGAGCCGAACTGCGGCAGCAGCGGCTTGTAGGTGGTGCCGACACCGGGCGCGGTGCAGTTGTAGATGCTCTTCAGCTGCGCCGTGGTGAGCTTCTTGGTGATCGAACTGTCCGAGCGGACCGCGTAGGTGACCGCGTCGACCGCGAACGGCACGTAGGTCAGGTTCGCGCCCGGGAAGCTCGCCGAGTTGTTCGCCGAGGAGCGGGCGTACTGCAGGCAGTTGTTGCCCGCGTTCTGCGAGTTGACCAGGGCGGTCACGCCGGCGCCGGAGCTGGCCGGACGCGCGATCGTGCAGTTGGGGTTGGTCGCCGGGTCCTTGGTCGTGATGTTCGTCGAGCCGACCGCGTCGTAGGAACCGAGCACCTTGGTGCCGTTCACGGTGATGGCGTCCGCCAGCCCGTTCATCACGCCCTGCGTGGTGTCGGAGCCGGTGCCGGCGATGTCACGGTAGGTGGGGGTGCCCGACGGGTCGGCCTGCGCGGCGCCGCCCATGGCGAGCACCGCGGACAGTACGACCAGTCCCGCAACCAGGACTTTGCTTCGTTTTCCTGTCACTTCAAGTATCCTTTTCGCAGCAGGATTCCTCCGGGCGGTTGCCCGGCTGTGTTTCTCCGGCGCGGTAGCGGCGCCGGGTCTTGCGGGAATGTCATCCGGCCTGGCCGGCGGGCGGGAGCTGCCACTCCTGGTCCCGGCCGGCCGGGGGCATCACCTCACCTCCCCCTCCGCCCGCTCAGCCGCAGCAGGGCGGGACCGCCCCCTGCCGCGAGCGCGCCGACCGCCAGCAGCACGACCAGCACCCAGCGCACGATCCCGACCGGGGAGGCGGGGGTGGGACTCGACTGGGTGGCTTGCTGCTGCGCGATGGTCTTGGTAGGGACAGCCGCCTTCACCGGTCCTGGGCCGCCGGCCGGCGCCGCCGCCTTGTCCGGAGCAGCGGTCCCGGCGTCCGCGAGCGCGGATGTCCCGCTGTTGTCCGCTGTGCCCCCGGAACCCGGCGCGTTGCCTGCCCCGCCGGCTGCCTGGTCCGGCGTGCCGACCGGCTTGCCGGCGAGGTCGGCTATCTTGGTCGCCGCGTCCCGCGCCTGCCGGCGCAGGTCATCCGGCAGCGGCACGTAGCCGTCGGGCAGCTGACCGGGCTCGATACCCGGGGTCTGTCCGTCGCCCACCGCGTAGCGGATGAAGTTCGCGTAGTCGGCGCCCGCGGCAGTGTCCAATGCGGACGGTGCGGTGGCGGCATAGCTGATGTTCGTCAGCGGGTAGGCCGCGGCGGCCGTCGAAGTCGGGTTCGGCACCTTCACCCCGTCGACGCCGCTGTCCTTCATGGCGGCGACACCGGCGAGCAGGGCATCGGCGGTCGGCGCGACGTACGCACCCGAGGAGTTGCGTAGCTTCGCCATCGGCAGGCCGTAGCGCACCGCGGTTGCTGTGTCGGTAATCGCGATGAGACGGCGCGCGCCGACCGGATCCCGGCTCACCGACGCGAGGTTCTTGGTGCCGTCCGGGTTTCTCAGGTTGGTCGGCTCCTTGCCGAGCGAGTCACCCCGGCTGGCCGCCCGCGCCGCGTCGTGCATGTCGTTGGCGAGGGGGTGCCGTTCGAGGGCGCAGGTCTCGGTCAGGGCGGCACCGAAGCAGGACAGATCCGATTTCGGGAACGTGGACACCGGCAGAGTCATACCCTTGTAGTGGGGATTGACGGTCATTCCCCACTTGTCCGGCTTGCCGTCGAGGAAGGCGCGCGCGTCCGGATCGGCGTTGATCCAGCTCCACAGCACCGCAGTCTGGTCGTAGTCCACAGTAGACACCAGCGCGTCGACGGTCGCGATGGTCTTGAGACTGTCCGCCAGGTCCCCGTTGGCCTCCCGGAAATCCGGGTCGAGGGTGAGACTGACCGCGTTGTTCGCCAGGTAGTCCGCAGGCCCCGGCAACGCGCCCCGGTAGGACTGGGTGAGCAGCTTGGCCACCAGCCTGGGTGTCAGGTTCAGGTCCATGACCTGCTCGCCATCGCGCTGCCACACCGACGGCGCCGCGCCGCTGCCCGAACCGCCGGACTGTCGCTCGATCATGAACGCGATGGACAGCCCGGAGAGCGCGACCGGCGCGTAGACCAGTGGCCGGGCGGCCTCACCGGGCGGCACAGGATCGGTGATGAACTCGAGGCCGGGCTTGTCCGACTGCACCACCCCCCGCGCCACCTGGTCGGGCAGCTGTGTGTAGCCGAAGACCTTCCCGCTGCCGGCGCACAGTTTCGGCTGCCAGCGCAGCACGGCCTCGGCCATGAACTCGTGCCCGGTCGTGGACCGCTCCGCGGCGCCGAGCGGGCAAGCCGAACCGACCGGCTGAAAGTCCAACCGCACCTGAAGCCGGTGCGACCAGTTCGTCTCCGACAACGGTGACGAGTCGAGCCAGCTGTGGGCGTAGCTCGTGCCGGCGACCTGGCCGTTGACCTCTTTGTCGCTACGCGGCACCACCACCAGCCAGCAGTGCCGCGGTTTCCCGGTGGTCTGGTCCACCACGCCACAGCCGAGACCGTAGGCCTCGGTGTTGGTCTGCACCTCGAAGTCGAGGTCGCCACCGCCGTCGAGCCGCGTCTTGGCGAGCGGGACCTCGTTGGTCGTGCCGGCCGTGAAGAAATCTCCGGGGGAAGTCGTCGTCACCCCGGTCACCGAGCGGAACGGCACCGTGACCGCCGCCGCGCCCGGTGTCCGGTCGAACGGGTCCTCCAGCGGGTCGATCAGGCTGCCGTAGCTGAGCTGCCGGTTACGCAGAAACGCCCCGGACGCGGGATTGGTCTGTGAGGCGAGCCCCCCGTACTGGCACTGCTCGCGGTCCGGCCCCGCCGGGTCGTCCCCCCAGCATTGCATGACCTGCAGGAAGTTGGTGTAGAAGTTGCCCTCCGGCCCGGTCGGGGCCCCGCCGGTCCAGCTGAGGTGCACGGTCTGGTTGATGAGGTTCGTGGTCTGGCCGACCGTGACCTTCAGGCTCGCGAAGTTCCCGGTGCCGGAGACGGTGACCGCGGTGCCGGCGGGCGCGGCCGCTGCCGGCCCGAGCGCGAGCCCGACGCCGGCGACGGCCAGCACGACCGCCAGCATCAGCCGCAGGATCCGGGTGATCACGGGTCCTCCTCTTGGACGTAGTTTCTGCGCCGCAGAACCCGTGCGAGCACGGGCGGGGCGATGATCAGGCCGAGGAACAGCACGACGGCCAGGGTGGCGAACAGTGCCCAGGTCGCGTCGTCCTTCAGATTCAGGGAGACCGGCTGGGCCAAGGCCCCGGACGACCCGTTGCTCGCGGAGACCGGCAGGCCCGTGTTGGGGTCGATCGCGGTGGCATTACCGGCCCCGGGCGCATCCGCCGGTGCCGCGTCGCCGGCCGGCGTGCCGTCCGGGTTGGTCGCGCCGGGCCCGTTGGAGGGGCCACTGCCGTTGGCCGCGGTGCCGCCGCGGACCGGGGTGGGCGTCTTGGCGCCGCCGGTGCCTTCGGTGCACTGCGTCACGCCGATCTTGTCGCAGCTCTTCGGGAAGGGCGCGGTCTTGGCGAGCAGGTTGGTGCCGTCCGCCGAGAACGTCGGGTTGTTGCATTTGCTGATGTCCGTGGGCTTCTTCGTCGAACCCGGGATCCGCGCCACCTGGTTCAGGCCGGCTTGCACGAGGTTGATCGGCAGCGGCGAATAGCCCAGGTTGTCCGCCTGTTGCTGCCCCTCGCAGAGGAAGTAGTAGGCGAAGTCCGACAGCGTTTTCCCCTTCACCTGGGTAAAAGGAGAGGCTGTCGTGGTCGGCAGAATCATGTAGCTGTAGCTGGACAACGGGTAGGTACGCGAATCGTTGTTGTGGTAGACGCCGCCCAGCTCCTGGGTGAGGTCCGGCCTGATCCCCGCCCCCAGCAGCGCCACCGCGACGCTGGGCGCCTTCGGTTCGATGTAGTACCCGGCCTTGTTGAGCACCTTGGCGATCGGGAAGCCCGCGTTGCGCGCGTAGGAGTACTCGACGTAGGTGATCGCGCCTTCGCTCTGGTCCTGCCGGGTGTAGTTGGTCACGCCCAGCGAACCCGACTGGCCGATCATGGGCGAGACCAGCGGGAAGAAGGAGGTGAACCCGCACGGCGCCGCGCGCCCGGCGCGGCGGCAGAACGCGTCCCACATCCCGGAGAACTCGCTGGCCATGTAGGCGGTGAACTGCGCGGTGGTGCCCGAACCGTCCGACCGGACCACCGGGATGATCTTGCGTGCGGGCAGCGCCAGCCCCGGGTTGTCCGCCTTGATCGCGGGGTCGGCCCAGTTGGTGATCGTGCCGGTGAAGATCCCGGTCAGCGTCTTGCCCGACAGCCGCAGGTTCGTCACCCGCGTGTTGCCGATCTTCAGGTTGTACATGAGGGCCGTGCCGCCGGCGACGATCGGCATGTAGGCGAACCCGCGCGCCGGGTTCGCGTCCAGCACGCCGCCGTCGGTGAGGCCGTAGGGGATCTCCGACACCGCGAAGTCGACCTGACCGTTGCGGAAGTCGTTGCGGCCGGCCGTGGAACCAGTTGCGGAGAAGTTGATCCGCATGCCGTACTGCTCGACGTTCTTGCGCCATTGGTCGAGCGCGTTCGAACTCCACGTCGACCCGGAGCCGCTGATCGGTACGTACCCCTGCGCCATCGCGGGCTGCTGTCCGACCAACAGCAGCACGAGCACGGCCGCCAGCGCGGCTAAGCGCTTCACTGATTCTCTCCGTTCCGTTCGTTGATGCGCGCGATGAACCGTTCCCGGTCCGAGACCGACGCGCGTTCGCGGCGTGCCCGCTGCCCGCGGGACAACTCGCCCGCGGGTCGCCCGCCGAGCACCCGTGCGAGTACGAACAGCACCAGCACGAGCAGCATCAGCACCGCCGCCGCACCGAACCCGCGTGCCTTCATCGCCTCCTCGGGCGAGGTGACGAGGCTGAAAGTGGCCAGGGGCAAGGAGATCATCGGGCCGCTGGTCGGGTCGGTGTTGAGGTAGGCGGTGAAGCCGGCGGTGATCAGCACCGGCGAGGTCTCGCCGATGCCGCGCGCGGTGCCCAGCAGGACCGCGGTCGTCAGGCCCGACCGGGCCGTGGGCAGCACGACATGCCAGACCGTGCGCAGCTGGCCGGCACCCAGCGCGAGGGATGCCTCGCGCAGCGAGCCCGGCACCATCCGCAGCACCACATCGGCCGCGCGGATCACGATCGGCAGCATCATCACGCTGATCGCGCAGCCCGCCGCGAGGCCGGACCGCTCCAGTCCCAGCGCGAGGATCAGCGCGGCGTACACGAACAGGCCGGCGATGATCGACGGCAACGCGGTCATCGCGTCCGTCACCGTGCGCACCAGCCGGGCGAACGTTCCCCTGGCCTCGTTGAGGAACACCGCGCACGTGACGCCGAGCGGGACCACGATCGCGAGCGCGATCGCGATCTGCTCGAGCGTGCCGACCACCGCATGCAGAATTCCGCCCTGCGTCAGCGGATCGAGCGGGCCGGCGGTCGCCATGTCCTCGGTGAAGAAGTTGAGGTGCCGCAGCGCCGTGATGCCGCGCACCAGCGGGTAACCGACGATCACGATGAGCCCGGCCAGCGCGACGAACGCCAGGCTGCACACGAGCACGCGGGCCAGCCGGTCGCGCACCGTCAGCGCGTTCTCCTCGAACGAGGTCAGCAACCCGTACAGGACAAGGAATACGACCCACGCGATGGCCAGGAACCCGATCACACCGCCGAACGGCGCGAGCCGGGTGAACACCAGCCATGTCACAGCGAGCGCGGCAGCGCCGGCGCCGATCAGCGCGACGACGTCACCGCGATCCGCGGTGCCCGTCGAGCGGCGTCTCTCGTAATCATCCACAGTGGACATGACTCACGCCTCGCTTTCCCGGCCGGAGCGGCTGCGCGCGATGATCGCCGAGGCGCCGAAGTTGACGACGAGAGTGAGCGCGAACAGGGCGAGTCCCGCGGCCATCAGCGCGGAGAGCCCGAACGGACTCGCCGCGCCCCACTGCTGCGCGATCAGCGCGGACACCGAGTTGGCGCCGCTCTGCAGGATGTGCGGCTGGATCGCGAACACCGGCGCGATGATCATGTACACCGCGATCGTCTCCCCCAGCGCCCGGCCGAGCGCCAGCATCGTCCCGCCGATCATCCCGCCGCGCGCGAACGGCAGCACCACGGAACGGATCATGCCCCACTTGGTGGCTCCCAGCGCGTACGCGCCCTCGCGTTCACCGGGCGGCGCCTGGGAAAACGACTCGCGCATCACCGAGCACGCGGTCGGCATCACCATCATGCCGACGATGAGCCCGGCGAAGAAGGTCGAACTGGCGAACACCGTCTCGGTGCTCAGCGGGTCGTTCGCGTCGTATCCGTCCACTGTGAACAGCGGGATCCAGGCGAATCTCTGCGAGATCCACCGCGGAACTTCGAGCAGGTTCCACTGCAGGAACACGGCGCCGAACAGGCCGTACACCACGCTGGGCACCGCGGCCATCAGGTCGACCAGGCTGACCAGCAGCCGCTTCACCCCGCCCGGTGCGTACTCGGAGATGAACAGCGCCACCCCGAAGGCCAGCGGAAACGCCACACACAGGGCGACGCCGGCGATCAGCACCGTGCCGGTGATCACCGCCGCGATGCCGAAGTTGCCCGAGTCCGGCTGCCACGCCTGCGTCGTGAGGAAGCCCCACCCGACCTTGCGCAACGCGCCGAATCCGTTGGTCAGCAAGAAGATCCCGACCGTCACCATGATCACCAGGACGAGCAGCCCGGCGATCCGCAGCAGTCCGCGGAAGGCGAGGTCCGTACCCCCCGGCGGCGCGACCCGGCGCCGTGACTCCTTCTCCGCAGGCGGGGTCGGCGACGTGAGCAAGCTGGTCATCGGCGCACCCCTCTCACTCTCTTAACGGCCGATTCACACGACTGGGTAAGGAAATCCAGCAAAGGAGGACAACTGGCCGCCGGATCATTAACTACGGACGAACAGGACCAGCGGTGGCGCATTTCCGAGGATTAGGTGCCAGTACGGTCGAAAGAAACCGCGCGCAGATCGGCCACGTCCTGCACTTTCCCGGCAAGATCCTGGAATGCCGAACCCGCGTCGGAGGCCCGGATGCGGCGCTGGTACTGACGGCCGGACACGGCCAGGTCGGCGGAGCCGGCCCGCAACTGCCACCGCCACAGCCCCTGCCCGGTACGCACGGTCAGGATGCTCGCAGCGTCCACCACCCTGATCAGTTCCTTCAGCGACACCATGCATGCGCCCGTGTCGGGAAAGTCACCGGCCGATCGCGCGATACTGCGATTGTTCGCCGAGAGGAAACGCCATAGGACACGATCTGACTCGGCCCGGAAAATCTGAAAACGGGCGGCTGCCATGTCTACTCTTTTCGCTGAGCCCCCGACCTGCCGCGTAAGATTCCGGTGCGTTGGTGGACGGAGGGGAAACAGCAGTCGTCCAGCACGTGGTGAGCCGATTCACGAGGGATGAAGGCGGCAATCTTGCCGGATCGGGCGAACCGGGCTTTCGTTACGAGGTCACGGCGGCCGTTACCGGATCGTTTTGTACGGTGGCAGGTTCCGTCGTCGCCGTGGTCTCCGGTGCCGTTGTCGTAACCGGCGGCGTCGTGACCGGCTGCGGGGTCGTGGACGGAGCCGGTGGCGGAGTCGTGCTCCCCGGCTGCGGGGTGCTCGTCGGCCGAGGCTCGGTGCTCGTGGGGATGCTCGTGGCGGTGGACGTGGGGATGGTCGTGCTCGGGTTCGTGGTCACCGGGACTGCGATGGTCGCGGCAGGCGGTACCGGGACCGGCAACGGGATCGCCCCGGGCGCGGGCAGCGCGAGCGGCGCTTCCGGGCTGGCCGGCGTGCCCGTCGGACCGATCGGGAGCGCGCTCCGGGCGTAGGCGTCGGCCCACAGCAGGACCGTGGCCACATAGGAGTCCGAGTGGTTGTACCGGAACACGGCCTCGGCGCGTTGCCGCGGGTCCGCGGTGTCCTGGCCACCCGCGCACAGGTAGCGGGCCGCGGCAGCCGTCGCGTCGTAGACGTTGCTCGGATCCGCACGGCCGTCGCCGTTGCCGTCCGCGGCATAGCTCCGCCAGGTGGACGGAATGAACTGCATCGGCCCCACCGCGCGGTCCCACCGGCTGTCGCCGTCGTACCTGCCGCCGTCGGTGTCGGCGATCGCCGCGAAACCCATCCCGTTGAGTACCGGCCCCAGGATCGGCGACAGCGTCGTCCCCGCCGCGTCGACCTGCCCGCTGTGCGCGTGGTTGGACTCGATGCGCCCAATGCTCGCCAGCAACGACCACTGCAGGTGACAGCCTGCCGGCGCCCGGCTCGCCGCCTGCACGTACGCGTCGAACGCGACCGCAGGGATACCGAGCGGCCCGGACGGCGGGAGTGCGGACGGTCCTGCGGCACCTGCCGGCACCTGGGGACCGGCCGGGTCGGCGAGGAGTTCGCTCGGCACGACCGTGATCGGCAGGCTCCCGTCCACGCCGACCGAATTCCCTAGGTCATCAACGGGTTCCGGCGCGCTCACGGGCGCAACCGCCAGCGGGCCGGCAATGTGCGAGCCGATCACTCCGCTGGTCGGCACGACCAGCGGAAGCGCCAGCAGCGGAACCAAGACCGACCGGCGTAGCCCACGCATGTGCACTGCATCCTCCTCGTAACTGCCCCTCGGCGGACTCGTTTCTAAGTGCACACCCCGGACATTCGGGAGCGCACGGGTAAACAACGGACATCGCAAACTTGACTGTTGGAGATGTTCACCTCGGTCACCGCGACCATGCAGGCGAACTGGTGACTGGGGACGACGAAGTGTGAACCCATTGCCGTCGGCAAGAAACGAACCAAACGTTGTCAATGCCTTCGGCGTCCTGCCGGCCGGGTCCAGCGCCGACAGCCACCAGCCGCGGGTCGGTTGTCCGCCAGTCTCTTGAGCTACCTCGCGGCGAAGGTGCCGCCCCAGATACTGATGTCGGACGCCCGATACGACTTGCGCCGATTCGGAGACCGCCGAGGTCGACGGTGCTGGGCGCGTAGTTGCGGGTCGAAGAAGACGGTTCCTGTGGCAGTGAACGCGTCAACCGGCCGCAGGCACACGATGATGTCGGCACGGGGCGTCGATATGGTCGCAGCGTTCGGCGGCTACCTCCCGAAGCCCACCCGGATCCACACTGGACACTGTGGACAGTTGGCCATCAACCTTTCACCGGCAACGCGAGCGTCGTCGGCCACGATGACGGACGCCGCTCACCCTCGGACGTGGATCCCCAACGTCGTGACAAGCACCGCGGCCTGCTCGGGCGACACGATCGCGCCGGCAACCTTCGCCCGCACCGGATCGAGCGCGGAAAGATCACTCCCCCGCAGCTCGGCCCGAGTGAAGTCGACGTCCCGCAACTCTGCACCGGACAAGTCCGCGTCCGCGAACACTGCACCGGCACAGTTCGCCGCGGTGAGATCCACCTCCCGGAGCCGCACGCCCTGAAACGTGACGCCGTGCAGATCCGCACCGTGCAGATCCACGAACGACCAGTCCCCACCGAGCACGCGCAACGGCCGCAGGTCGCACTCCCGGAACCGGCTGCCCATCAGCTTGCACCCGGTGAACTCGGCGTCGAACAGGTTGCACCGTGTGAACACGCATCCGGTGAACGCAGAATCGGTGTGCCTCGAAGCGTTGAACCGCACGTTCCCAAACACGCAGTCGGTGAACGTCGTCCCGCGCGTCACGCCCTCGGTGAAGTCGATCTCGTGAAACTCACACCGCACGAAGCACCGCGCGGCAATTTCGTCCGCGTACCAGTCCTCCCGGCGATACGTACGTTCCTCCACCGTCTCGACCGCGGGCAGCTCCGCATCGTGTTCAGCCACCCACCAAGGCTAACCTGCGCACAGGACACGGCCCGGAAGCAACGCAGCTTCCGCCCTGACGCGCACCCGAAAGCAGGTTTCCCGGCTACCCTGGGGCACCACCCCACATCTCCGCCCGGCCCTGGCTCCCACCAACCACCTCCCGTTCTTCCCGACGTGCATCCGGTTCGACGCTCTCCGCGACGCGGCGAACACCACAGCCCGGCAACGACCGGATGGTGCCCGCCCTACGATGGCCGGATGAGCGAAAACCGATGGTTCGACGCCTGGGTGCCCTGGCCCGAACTCTCGGGCCTTGCTGCCGCCGCAAGCCGGGCTTTGCTGCCGAGCGTGCCCGCGACCCCGGCCGCCGCCGTTCGCATGGTCACCGAGCAACTCGTCGGCCGCCGCCTGACCACGACGGTGGAGGGCCACAAGGTCGGCCTCACCCTGACCGAACTCGACTACCCGGCCGATTCACTGCGACTCGCGACCGGCCGGGTCGGCGACGTGCGCATCGTCGCCGAAGACGTCGACTGGCCGAAGCATTCTTCCCCGGCGGCCCCCTCAGCGGAGCACAAGCACGACCCGGCCGGACGGCCTTCCATTTCCGGAACACCCGGCGGCACCTCCGGTCCGGAACGCGAAACCACCACTCCCCTGAGCATCCGGCCAGAGAGCGCCGCCGGCGAAACGCGGGCCGCGAGCGACCGGGCCCGTACCGACAAACAGCCATCGCCGAAAACCACAGACCGGCCGGCCGCGGAACAGCTCGGTCCCACCGCGTCAACCGAGCCCGCGGTTGATCCTGCGGTGGAACGGGTTCCGCTGCGCCGCGTGACCCTATGGGCGAGAGACGTGCGGTTGCGCGGACTTCCTTCCCCCGCAGTCGTGCCCACCTCGGTGGAGCTGCACATCGCAGTGAGCGGAGAAGTGGTACGGGAACAAGTCGCCAGAACCCGGCCGGACGTGATCGCCACGCCGCATGCGGAGGGCTTCCGGTTACGGTGGCGGAAACATCCGCAGTGGGGACATCTGACCCTCGTCGCAGGAGTCGAGGAATCCCGTGTCGTGCTGACGCCCACCACACTCCACATAGGACGGTGGACGACTCGTC
The DNA here is from genome assembly GCF_003600245.1 of Amycolatopsis panacis. Lineage (NCBI taxonomy): Bacteria > Bacillati > Actinomycetota > Actinomycetes > Pseudonocardiales > Pseudonocardiaceae > Amycolatopsis > Amycolatopsis panacis. Next base: position 13,956 of record NZ_QZFV01000054.1, on the reverse strand, counting down.
TCGCCCGCCGAATCCGGCCGATCGTGCTGCCCCTCCCGGATCTACCGAAAGGCCTGCGGCTGACCGGAGTCCACCCTGGCGAGAACGAACTCGTCCTGACCACCACAGCCGACGAATGGCCCGGACGACTCGCCCGGATCCCCTTGCCCGACATACTGAACTGGCTGACCACGGCCGCAATGACCCTGACACTGCCTGGATTCGCACGCTTCCTCCCCTGAACCGAAGGCGGCGCACCCACCGGCCCTGCCTCGGGGCCGGTTGCGAGCAAGTGCACCCGCCTGACTCCCCCAGAGTGCACGAACACGCGTTCGAACGCATCACTCTTTCGGTGCCAGTCATCTCACCGGCATCAACAAAGGATTCCGGAGATCAGAGATTCAATATCCACAATGGACGGAGCCAGCCTCTATAGCACAGCGTTGCCCGACGAGGCCAGCTCGTCGGGCAAAAATCCGGCCCCCGGGAAAGGATCACTCAATCAGGCGGTATTGATCCATGAAAATCGTTGCTACACAACAAAAGTCAGAAAATGACCCGGATCGCAGCCGGTCGGCGCGGCTACTCTCGAGATCGAGCACCACACCGTCTCCGAGGGGGTACGAACAGTGAATGCCTTGACCACCCGATCCCGAAGATCCAGTGCACGAAACGTCTCGACCGCCGCGCGGCGCCGATCCGCGCGGGCCGTTTCAGATCGAGGCCTGTTCCTCCACCGGCAGGCAGATCTCGAACCGCGTGTCGCCGGGCACCGAGGTCACCTTGATGTCGCCCGAATGCCGGTCCACGATGATGCGCCACGAGATGTCCAGCCCGAGCCCGGTTCCCTCGCCCACACCCTTCGTGGTGAAGAACGGCTCGAAAATGCGCAGCCGCACCTCTTCGGGGATGCCCGGACCGGTGTCGCCGATCACCACTCGGATCTGTTGCCCGATCTGCCAGGTACGCAAGGTCAACGTGCCCTGCCCGTCCATCGCGCACACAGCGTTGTCGATGATGTTGGTCCACACCTGGTTCAGCTCGGCGGCGTAGGCCGGTATCCGGGCGATCGAGCGATCGTATTCCTTGATCACCCGGATTCCTTCGCCCAGCTTGCCGGACATCATCACCAGCGTGGAGTCGAGCCCCTCGTGGACGTCGACGAACTGGTGCGGGGCGCGATCCATCTGCGAGTACTGTTTCGCGGCACCGACGAGTGTCGAGACCCGGCTGGTGGAATCCTCGATCTCCCCCATGAGCATCTCGGTGTCGAGAGCGTACGCGAGCCAGCGGATCGCCCCGTCGAGCAGTCCCTCGCCGACCGTTTCCAGTACGCGGTCCAGATTCTCGGCACTGAGCCCGGCTGCGACGAAGATGGTGGCCAGGTCCCAACCCTGGTCGATCCCGCGCTCGTCGAACCAGTCGCCGATCTCGTCCTCGCGGTCGGCCTGCTGCATCGCGGTGAGTTTCGGCGCGTCGGCGACCTGCTTCACGAGCCGCTCCTGGACATCGAGCAGCAGTTCGAGCAGATCCGGGTCGATGTCCTTCTTCGCCAGGATCGCCAGCTTGTGCCGCATCCCGGCGACCCGCTCGCGCAGCGCCGCGGTGGCCCGCACCGCGGCTGCGGCGGGGTTGTTCAGCTCGTGCATGAGCCCGGCGGAGAGCTCGCCGAGCGCGACCAGGCGGCGCCGCGAGGACACGAGCGCATCGTTGTTGCGCCAACCGAGGTACATGCCCTCCAGCAGATGCGCGGCCATCGGGAACCAGCGACGGAACTCCACCGCGAACTCGGCGGCGGGCAAGGTGAGGAAGGTCAGGTCGCTCACCGCGTAGATCGTCGCGCTGTAGGTCGCCTCGCTGTCCTCGTGCGCGAGGAACTGGGTCGCCCCGCAATAGGAGCCCCGCTGGTCGGACCGCTTGGTCTCGACTTCGGCCCCGGCCACCTGCCGGGTCATCCGCAGGGCACCGCCGAGCAGCACGTAGAAGCAGGTCGCCGGGTCGCCCTCGCGGAACACCACGGAGTCACCCTTGAACTCCTCGATCGCGGCGTGCTCTTCGATCCAGCCGAGCTGCTCTTCGGAAAGGTGCTCGAACAGGAACAGGCTGCGCAATTCCTCACGCGCCAGTGCGGGCTCGGTCACTGTTCCTCCAGGTAACGGTGGACCAGGGTCACGGCCATGGCTCCTTCGCCCACGGCGGAGGCCACCCGTTTCACCGACTGTGAACGGACGTCGCCCGCGACGAATACCCCGGGTACGGACGATTCCAGGTAGTGCGGATCCCGGTCGAGTCCCCAGCCGGCCGGACGACGGCCGTCCTCGATCAGGTCCGGGCCGGTCCGGACGAAGCCATGCCGGTCGCGCAGCATCCCGTCCCCCAGCCACCCCGTGCGCGGGGCGGCCCCGATGAAGATGAAGAGGTGCCCGGTGTCGAGTGTCGCAGTCGCACCGTTTTCGCAGACCGTAATGGATTCGAGGTGGTCGTTGCCATGAGCCTCGACCACAGTGGTGTGCGTTCGCACGTGGACGTTGTCGAGTGCCGCGAGCTGCTCGATGAGGTAGTGCGACATCGACGACTCCAGGGAGCCGCCGCGCACGAGCAGGGTGACATCGGCGGCATGCCGGGAAAAGAACACCGCGGCCTGTCCGGCGGAGTTCGCACCACCGACGATGTAGATGTGCTCGCCCTCGCAGTCAGGTGCTTCGGTGGCCGCGGAGCCGTAGTAGACGCCTCTGCCGGTCAGCTCTTCGATGCCGTCGGCTTCGAGCGCCCGGTAGGTGACTCCGCTGGCGAGGATCACCGAATGCGCGGCGATCTCGGAGCCGTCGCCGAAGGTGACCACGCGGCTCGACCCTCGCGCCTCCAGGCCGGTGACGTCCCTCGCGGTGAGCACCTCGGCGCCGAACTTCTGCGCTTGGCGACGGGCCCGGTCGGTGAGCTGGGCTCCGGATACCCCGTCCGGGAAGCCGAGGTAGTTCTCAATCCGCGAACTGGTGCCCGCCTGGCCCCCGGTGGCCTTCCGCTCCACCAGTACCGTGCGGAGGCCCTCGGATGCGCCGTACACGGCGGCGCCCAGCCCAGCCGGACCGCCGCCGATCACCACGAGGTCGTAGAAGTCCTGCGCCGGGCGCGTGGAGAGGCCGACGGCGTCGGCGATCTCCCCGCCGGACGGCTGCTTCAGCACCGTGCCGTCCGGGGTGACCACCACCGGGATGTCGGCCGCGCAGGCGCCGGCGGCCTGCAGGATACGACCGGCCTCCTCGTCGTCCACGGAGTACCACCGGTAGGGCACCGCGTTCCGAGCGAGGAAGTCCCGCATCCGGAACGACGGCGCCGAATAACGGTGTCCGATCAGCTTCGTCTCCTCCACCGGGCGGTCGCCGACCGCCAGCCACGTCTCCACCAGCGAGTCGATGACCGGGTACAGCTTCTCCTCCGGCGGGTCCCACGGTTTGAGCAGGTAGTGGTCGACGTCCACCACGTTGATGGCCTGGATCGCCGCCTCGGTGTCCGCGTAGGCGGTCAGCAGGGCGCGGCGGGCATGGGGGAACAGGTCCATCGCCTTCTCCAGGAAGACGATGCCATCCATATGCGGCATGCGGTAGTCCGCGAGGATGGCCGCGACCGCATCGCCTCGCAGCTTGATCTCACGAAGCGCGTCGAGCGCGTCGGCCCCCGAAGCGGCGCGGATCACGCGGTAGTCCTTGCCGTAGCGGCGGCGCAGGTCCCGGGCGACCGACCGCGATACAGCGGGGTCGTCGTCCACGGTCATCAGGATCGGCTGGCTCACACAGAACAGCCTACGACTCCGTCACGCTCCCGGCGGAGACCAGCGAAAGACCGGCCCGGCACACACCAGGACCGTCACCAGGGCGTGCGCAGGTTGTCCGGATGGCGGCTACGGGTAACTCGTCACGTTCACCGGCTTCGAGCCGTCCGGTGTCGCCTCGCCGACGTCATTGACCACGTGCGTGATGGTGCCTTGATGGTTGAGCGACACCGTCACCATGTTGTGAAACCGGACGCCAGGGGTCTCCGGCGCCTCGAACGCCCGCTCTCCGGCCACCGACGGGTTGGTGCTGAAGAAGCAGTAGCTGCCCAGCCCCCAGGCCTCGTGCCTGGTCACGTCCGGGGCGACCCGGTAGGCGGGGTGGCCGTTCGTCGAACCGCTCCGCCAACCGGCCTGGTCAGGGACGTCGTAGGGCATTTCGTTCTGGAAGAAGTAGGTGCGCCCGCCTTCACCGTTCCAGTCCACCTCGGTCTTCTGAAAGTGCTCGACGAACAGGCCATAGGTGATCACGTCGTCGCCGTTCACCACCATCCCGGTGTCCGCGGTGTTGATGTCCCAGCCGACATAGCGCTCGTCCGCCGCGTGGTCGGCACGCCAGATCCACATGTGGTCGCAGATGACGTTGTTGCTGTTGATGACGAGGCTCGTGGTCGCCTTGCCCGCCGCCGCGCCGCCGACCCGGAAGAACACGTCGTGCAAGGAGGTCGGGTCCGCGGCGTGGTCGGCTTGCGCGCCAGGCTGCCCGACCTGCATGAGCGTGTCCGAGTTCGTGGTGCCGGCGTCGAACAGCAGGCCCGCGACCTTCACCCCGTCCACGTCGTCCACGTTCATCGCGGTGATCCCGTCGTCCGGGACCAAGGTGGCGATGCCGAGGCCGAGCACCACGGTGTGGGGCCGGGTCACATGCAAGGGCTGGTCGAGGTGGTACACCCCCGGTGTGACCAGCAGGTTCTTGCCCGCAGCCAGTGCCGCGTTCATCTCCAGCGCGGTCGCGCCCGGCTTCGCGATGTGGAACTGGTCGATCGAAAGAGAGGTACCGGGCGTGGCACCGTTCGCCCAGGTCACACCGGAAGTCTCCGTGCGCAGCGCGGGTACGAAGACCTGGTAGTTCCCGGTGTCGTCGATGTAAAGGAACGGCTTCTCCCGCACCACTGGCGTGCGGTCGACCGTGGTGTACGGCGGCGCCGGAAAGGTCCCCGCCGGCGCCCCCTCGACCCCCACGAACACCATGTTCCAGTTGGCCCCGTGCCAGCTGCCGAACTGGGAGTCTCGCGAGATCCACTGCTGCTGCGAGCCAGAACGGACCCGGCCGTCGATCTTCGTGTCGGAGATCCAGCCGCCGCTGGACCAGCCTCCGTCGTCCAGCAGGAGGTCACCGTGAAGGTGCATCCGGCGGTACGGGCTGGCCTGCGAGACCGCCCAGCGATCCGCTCCCCCGGCCGGGTTCACCGACAGGTTCTCCGCGCCGCGCCAGAAGTTCTGGGTGGCGTTGTTCGGCGGAAGCCAGTCGGCCTCGACGTGCACCGCACCGTTGACAGTGACCTCGTCGGGCGTGCTGCCGAGGCCGAGCACCTGGGTGTAGAAGCCGACGTTCACGTCGTTGGCGTAGGTGCCCGGCTTGAACATGACCGCGTACCGCTCGCTACCGAACTGGTTCCTCTCCTGCTGCGAGAAGATGCCGTCCAATCTGCACTGAATGATCTCGCTCGACATCGACGGATCGAAGATCACGACGTTCGGCCCCAGGTCCGGCTGCGCAGCCTTCGGAGAAGTTGTGCCACCCACAGGGGTAAGTCTGAACGATTACGCGCCGGCCGCAGTACAGACGTACTACCGCGGGGGACGACGACCTGTCGCCGCCCCACCGACCACCCCCGGGGCCGTGCCCTACCGCCGGGTCGCGAACCACGTCCCGCCGACCGGCGCGAGAACAACCCACCACCGCTGGTCAACGCCACGTCCGTCGCCCGAGCCAGACATCTCCCTCGCCCGCACCGGAGCCGCCCGCTGCCTTCCACCCGCCTGCTCCGTCCACCACCGTGCGCATCTGCCGGTCGCCATCACCCATCCAGTGAAATCGCCAGCTCTGCACGTTTGTCCCAGCTCAGCTGTACAGCTGCACCACCGCATTCGCGGCCCGCCCGACGGCCTGCACCCGGATCTCGATAACACCACCAGCAACAGAGTGAATACTCAGTGTCACCGCCGCGAACGGTGCTCCGCCGGCCAATCAGGAGGCCATGCCTGCCTGAAACAAGTCATGAACATTCCGCCTACCTGCCGCATCACCGTCCGACACTGGACAGCGGACCCCGCGCGAAGCCGCGCAGACGTGGGGTGTACTGTCTTTCCTACGAGATGCGGAAGAACTTCGCTTCGGGGCTATGGCGCAGCTGGTAGCGCACCTCACTGGCAGTGAGGGGGTCAGGGGTTCGAGTCCCCTTAGCTCCACCGTGACGAAAACCGCCCACTGGATACAAAAGTCCAGGAAGGGCGGTTTTTCGGTCGAACTTATCATGAGTTTTGCCTCCTCTGACTTCAGCTACCGTCCAGTAGCTGGAGCGATTCTGGAGCAAGCCCTGACCCCATTTCGCATCGGTGCACAAGAGCGCTCCAGAACATGTCGCCGACCCGGGTGGTCTCCTGAAGATTCTTCAGCGTGCAGCGAGCCGTGTTCGCTGCGTTATTGCGTACAGGCAACCGAGATAGCCACAAGCCGACTTTGCCTGGATCACCGACGTCGGCTCCGGTCATTCGTCAGCGCCTACGGCAGCCACGACATCGCCGCCAGCGCGAGCGGCAGAAACCCCAGGTCCCGCGACAGGTCGTCGCATTTTTGCCGAACCTGCGGCTGGTCGTCGAGGACCGCCTCCAAGTAGGAGCGGGCCTCGGCTTCACCGGAAACTCCGACCTCCACCCAATGCCTGCCGCGGCCCCGCAACGCCGCGTCCTTCCACCGAGCGGTCACCAGCACCTGCCCGGCCGCAACCGCCGGAGGCCACAGTCGGACGGGCGTTGCACGTCCTCGATGACTACCAGCCATCTACGGTTATTGGCGGCCAGCCACTGCAGCAACCGCGCCGCGCCCTGTTCCGGTGCCGGGTCTTCCATTCCGGTCACATCGGCGGCCAGTCGCGCGTGCGCGGACACGATCGCCTCGCGGGAACTGGCGGCAACCCACACCAGCAGGTCCACTTCGCCGGAAGCCCGGGCTCGCCCGGAGAACTCCGCGGCCAGCTGGGTTTTGCCCACGCCGCCGAGCCCGGTCAGCACACACGGCTGGCCTGTCAGACGTCGAGAGCCCCGCAGCGCCCCGATTCGGATGCCGGTCGATCGCCCGGGACTGCCGCCGCTGAAATGCGCGCCAGCGGCGGCACACCACTCCGAACCGGTACGGCTCCGATGAATATCCCCGACGCGAACGGGCAAAGAGGGCACCGACATGACCGAGCGGACGGCAGCGGTTCGCCGGCACCCAGCCATCTTCCCCACCGGTCCTCGGCAGTAGCGGTCGTGATGCTCTTGCAACAGGTTCGTCTGCCTGCGGTCACCGGGCGACGGGTGGCCGCCGCACGCGCAATCGCGTGCCACCCTATCCACCCGTTCCGATTCCTCTTTCACCGTCGAGGGGCCGCACCGTCGCTGAAAGCCCAGTGGCATAGAAATCCAGGGACATCAAAGTGGTGCCGAGGGAAAATCCGGCCCTTCCCTCGAACCCAGGTCGAGTATCCCGCCAGGCTCTCAGCTCGGTTAGCAGCGCATGTCCGTATGCCGGATCGACTTCGGGCGGAAGCTCCGGTTCAAGGCTGAAAACGCTGACATCGGAGAACAACAGAGTCAACCTCGCTTCGCCAGACCCGTGCTCCAGTCCGAACTCAACCTCCAGGTCTATCGACCTGAGACCCACGACGAGACCCAGCCGGTCGACATGCGCGCCGTTGCGCAGGTCGACCGAGCCCCAGCCGTCAAGCACTACGTCGGTTTGCCCCCACGGTCTCGGCAAAGTCGTTGGTACTGGTCAGGGATAGATTCCGAGGAGTGTGAGTGGTCGGGTGGCCTCGCGTGCGGTTGCGCGAAGCGCGGCGGCGATGTTGGTGTTGCCGGCCAGCCGTAGGGCGCTGACTGCTAAGTTTCGGAGGCTGGCCATGACGCGTGGTGCGTTTCCGGTGCGGACACGGGAGGCGTCCTCGTTGTAGGTGACGTCCCGGACGTAGTGGAGTTTGTTCTCGATCCGCCAGTGTTTCCGCACGTGGAGGGCGATGTCCTCGGTGTTGGCTGTGGTTGCGGCCAAGCTGGTCACGCCCAGGACCGCGACAGCACTGTGCTTGCCGCTCCTGGTGTCGGTGACGTAGCGTTCGATTAGGAATACTTGGGCTGCGTAGGGAAAAGCGATGTCTCCGGGTGCGGGTTGCACCCGGATCGTGCGCCGCTCGATACGGCCATGTCCCTTATTTTCTGTGGTGTGCATAGGGATTCCCGCCCAAGGCAGGGCATCAAGCTGGGTGAACAAGGTGGGCTGGTTTTCCTTCACCGTCAGCACATAGTCCGCGCCAAGCTCGGCGACGAGGCGGCGGGCGTGCTCGCGCTGAGTGTGCAGTGCGTCGGCGGTCACCACGACCCCAGCCATGTCCAGGGCGGAGGGCAAAGGCTGGAAACAGGTGATCTCGTTGGTCTTTCCATCGACTTCTCGTTGAGCCACAACGATTCCGCTGTCGTGAGTCATCGCAGCCAGCAAGTGCACGCCACCCTGCCCGGTGTCATCGCAGGTGCCACGTAGTGTCTTGCCGTCCACCGCGATCGTCCGAACACTATTGTCCTGACTGGCCAGCCAGGCACCGATCGCGCAATCGAGCGCGTCACCATCGACCAACCCCAGCACGCGGCGCAGGGTTGCTTCACCGGGAGCACAATAGACACCGCGTTGCCGGTCCCTGCGTGCTCCGAGGGCGGCCAGAAGGTGTTGCGGCAGGTCAGCAGCCCATTCACCGATCGCGGTGAACGAGCGCGCCCCGGTCAGCACGGCGGCCGCGGCGATCAGCAGGATCGTCGTGATCGCATGCCGCCTCCCGCGTCGGCAGCGTGGGTCGGGCACCAACACAAGGCGCTCACGCAGATCAGCGACCTTCCGAACTGTCTTCGCCGGATTGTCAGGCAGCGCCCAGCTGTGGGCCAACTGGTCCAACCCGGCAGGGATCAGGGATGATGCAACAGCAGGCACGGTTCTCCCACATGATCATCAGGACTCGACACCCAGATGATCACCGAAGACCGTGCCTGCCTCTCACCCGGCCTGACCAGCCACTAACCGACTTTGCCGAGACCCTGCCACCCCCTCCGCATGCTGCGGGGGTACCGCGCGAGCATTCCGCACGTACCTCCCGGAAGTTCTGGCAGGGGTGCCTCGGCGAGGAACGTGGTTGCTTTCGCCGACCTGCTGGAGGTGGTGAGAATGTTCATCGACCCCCTCCAAATCCGGCCCCAGCAAGGCTCCGTATCCCTTGCCTGGTCGCGGACCGCTAAACTGAGCTGGTGCGGTACTACGTCCAGTTCGGTGCGGGATTTGGCAGCCTGGTTGCGACTGCCCTGCGCGCGGACCTCGAGGAGGTTCGGACGACATTCGAAGACGACAGCGCCATGCTTTTCGAAAGCAGTTCGCCCCCGGACGTGGTAAGTGGACTTTCTTATGTGAAGAATGCCTTTCGGGTGCTCGGCGAGGTGCCCAGGGGAGAGCTACCGGCCGCCATCCGAAAACTGACGAAAGTCATACGCGACCGGGGCCTGCTGCGACAGGTGCGCGGGGGTGGCGTCTTCCGGACCATGACGAACATCGACGGCGCGTTGGTCGGTGTGCCCCCGCAGGTGCGAACCCGGCTCGAGACAGCCATCGTCGAGCAGACCCGAAGCAAGCTCAACGCGCGCGGCGGCACGGGTGACGAGTACTGGGTGATCGGCAGGCGCGGGCTGGACCTGCTCGTGTTCTGTCAACGGTTGACGACCGTTCGTCACCGGGCGCCGGCCCGCGGATCGTTGCGGCCGGATCTGTGCGCGCTGCTCGTCAAAGCGTCCGAGCCGAGACTGGACGACGTGTTCCTCGACCCGTTCGCCGGCAGCGGGGCACTTGTTTCCGCACGAATCAAGCTGCCCTGCCGACGCGCGATCTACTCGGATCTGAGGCTCACCGAGCATCGTGCCAGTCTGCCCCCGCCCCTGCTCAAGTCCCGAAAAGCGGAAATCAGGCAGGATGACGCGACGGTATTGGATTCTGTGGATGACCACAGCATCACCAGTATCGTGACCGACCCGCCCTGGGGCGAGCACGAGGACATCGGCCTGCCCTTCGAGCAGTTCGCCCGGAAAATGTTGCTCAGTTTTGATCGGGTGCTACATCCGAGTCGTGGTCGGCTGTTGATGCTGGTGGCCCGCCGATTGGTGCCTGTTGTTGCTCGGCAATGGGATTCGGTCGGCCTGACACCGCGGACCACGCACGAGATCCTCCTGAACGGCCATCCGGCGACCGTGCTTGTCGGCGGCCGGTAAGAGCCACGAAGGTACCGGGCCAGCTCGAGGCCGCCGCGGCGGTCACCGGCTGGCGCCCACAACGACCGTGGCGCATCGAGCAACCTTTTAAAGTCATCCGGCAGGGTCCCGGATGCCATTTTTACGGTTCTCTTGTCCTGGCGGGTTCAAACGGTCGTAGCGACGCCACGCTAGAATCTTGTCGGCGTCGATCGATTGGGGCGGTAAATGAGTCAGCGCGAGCCATTGCGGTTCGAGGAGCGAGAGATTATCTCTCGGGAGTTGAGTAAGGATCGCTCGGCCCGGTTCATTGCGAATGCGCTGGGGGCGCGTCATCATTCGACAATCGCTCGGGAAATTAACCGCAATGGCGGCGCGGAAGAATACCGTGCCGTTGACGCCAGCGGCGGGCCGACGATTGTTCGCGTCGCCCGAAGGAACGGAAGCTCGAATCGTCCGGCGGTCTCCACGATGCGGTAAACGACGGCCTGCAGGAACAATGGTCGCCGAAGCAGATCAGCCATCGTATACGCGAGGAACACCCGGACGATCCGGAAATGCGCGTGTCGCCTCTTCTCGCGGCGGAGGACCTGGACACGGGTGAAGTCCTCGACCGTCACAATCTCCGGGTGCGCAGATGCCCGTGACCGGCCTTCGTCCACTGGCTGAGCGACGATGCGAGGTCTGGAACGGAACCCCGAACGACGGCGGCACATCCCGCCACGCACATCCGCTGGTCAGCACGTACGCGATCGCCGTGAACACCGCGCGATCGGGCAGCGGCGCAGTACCTCCACCCTGCGGCCGGACCTCGAAGTCCGGGATCAACGACGCCACCAACTCTCACAGTGCATCCGGCACCAACCGCAACGACAACGCATCACTCACAAGCCAAGATCATCGCCGATCACCGGCAGATCACCATGTAAGACACGCTCTTAGTGCACCGCACATCACCCCTGCGAGGCTGCCATTCTAGTTCCCGTGGTCCGGCAATACGTTCACCTGAGATCCACTCTTTCGATTGAGAAATGCGTTAACAATTTTTTTGCCCACAGGTTCCTGATGATCGAAGTATTTCTTGATCTCGGTCGCCTGATCGTCGGCCAGCCAACGCGCGGAGTAGCGTGTTCCATACCAGTCGATCTCCAAGGACGAAAGTTCGGCTGCCGTGTCATAGCCTGTGGGATCGGCCCGGTCGCTGTAGAACCATGTGTGCTGGTTGGCGTCGGACGAACGAAGAAACTCGAGCAAGACTTGCGGGCGAGGCTCGTGAGCGGTCGACTCGGCGACGGTCACGAAGAGGTAGCCACGTATGTCACTACCTTGGCGCATTGATGCCACACGACCATTGAAATCCCAGGCCTCCATCGTCAGCTCCATTCACGGTCACCAAAACCTTCTGTGACGGACATGGTAGTTGTGCTTCCATGGACCTTGAGGTTTGTTCCGGCGCTCGAAGTTGGACTGCCATATACGGTGCTTCGCCTTATAGCTCGCTGGCCGGTACTGCCGTCGCTTGTCGTTCGATAAGCGATAGCGACCGCCTGGGCCTACACGGCTCGCTCCCTTCCCCACCCAGACCCGGCCCGCTACTCGTGACGTCAGGCGTGACGCACGGATGCCGCCACCCATCTTCACCGTCTTACCTGCCGCTCGGACGATCCGCGCAGCCTTGTATGCGGTAGTCGCAGCGCCCCATGTGGCTGCGCCCGCGGCAAAGAGGGCGGCCTTTCCCCAGTTTCCCTGGATGGCGTTGCCGCCAGAACCCGTGTCCGTCGAGGTCGACAGCGTTGATGGGGTCGCCGGCGACGTATTCGCAGTCGTTGGCGGAGCCACCCTCGTCGGGGTCGACGGAGAGGAACCGGCCCAGCAGAGGGCTGTAGGGTCGGGCGCCCATCTGCACGAGCGAGAGTGCGCCGGTGTGTTCGTAGGGTCGCTGGTGCTGGCCGAGCCAGCCGTAGTCCATGGAGCCCGGTGAGTTGTCGGGCACCTTCTGCGTATCCACCGTGCCCGACGGAGCGAGGGGTTGGCCGTAGGGGTCGTAGGAGCGCAGTGCTCCGGCCTGGTGTCCAGTGGTGTCGGTGGTGAGAACGAGGTCGCCACGGATGGAGGGGTGGTCGTAGGTGGGGGTGAAGGTGCCGTCGGGGCCGAGGCGGCTGGTGTAGAGGGCCCCGCCGGGTAGGGAGATGGAGAGGGAGGTGAGGCGGTTGTCGGTGTTGAGGGTCAGGTCGGGGCTGTCGCCGTCGCTGGTGAAGCTGTAGCGAGTGACGGGTGTTGTTGTCGCAGTCGCGGGGATCCCGGCAGATGATGCGGTTCGTGGCGTCGCGCGTGTAGGCGATGTCCGCGTTGAGTGCGGGCGTGAGGCCTGTGGTACGGGCGCCGGTGTTGCGGTCGGAGCCGTCCCAGGTCAGGGTTGTGGTGCCGCCGTCGGAGCCGGTCCAGCTGGTGGTGTTGCCGTTGGTGTCGTAGGTGAATCCGGTCAGTGTGGTGGCGCCTTCGGTGGCCAGGAGCCGGTCGGCGGCGTCGTAGCAGTAGCGGGTTTGGCCCGGCTGAAGTGTCACCATCGGCTCATGGCAGGCGACTGACGGAGGTGAGCACCATGGGTGCCGATTCCGGGAACGGCGTGCGTCAGGTGCCGACGTTCTGCCCGCTGTGTGTCTCCAAATGCGGTGCGATCGCGACGATCAAGGACGGCACCTTCGTCTCGTTGGCACCCGATCCGTCGCACCCGACCGGGCAGGCGCTGTGTATCAAGGGCAAGGCGGCGCCGGAGGTGGTGAATCATCGCGACCGGCTCCGCTACCCGCTCAAGCGCACCACTCCGAAAGGTGCCGCCGACCCGGGGTGGCAGCGGATCGGCTGGGACGAGGCATTGGACACGATCGCGGCACGGGTGGCCGCCGCAGCCGGTGAGCACGGCCCGGAGTCCGTGGTGTTCGCCAGCGCGTCACCGTCGACGTCGGCGATGTCGGACTCGATCGACTGGCTCAACCGGCTCAGGCGCGCCGTCGGCAGCCCGAATTTCGCGGTCTACATGGAGTTGTGCGGGTGGGGCCGGATGCTTGCCCCGATGTTCACCTTCGGCGCGCCGGTGCCCGGCGCGTACCTGCCCGACCTCGACAACGCCGGCTGCATCCTGTTCTGGGGCTACAACCCGTCGGTGGCGCGGCTGGCCCATGCCACCGCGACCGCCGCGGCGCTGCGCCGGGGAGCCAAGCTTGTCGTGGTCGATCCGCGGCGTGCCGGATTGGCGAGCAAAGCCGCCCACTGGCTCCGGGTTCGGCCGGGCACGGACGCCGCGCTGGCCATGGCGATGACCCAGGTGATGATCGAACGCGGTTGGTACGACGAGGACTTCGTCCGACGCTGGACCAACGCCCCGCTCCTCGTCCGGCGCGACACCGGGCGGTTGCTCCGCGGGAACGAGGTGTTCGCCGAGGGCGATCCTGCCCACTACGTGGCGTGGGATGGGCAAGTTGCACAACCAGTCGCGTACGACCCGGCCACCGGCCAGTACGACACCGACGAGTCACGGCTGGCCCTAAGACCACATCTCATTTGGGGTTGTTGTGGGTCACAAGATCCAGCTTGACGGCTCGGCGGTAGCAGATCACTGCGCAGGCCAGCTGGGTGAAACCCAGGAAATGGGCGGCCTTGCGCTCGTAGCG
>NZ_QZFV01000042.1:0-1314 GCF_003600245.1 Amycolatopsis panacis | reverse complement strand
TAGGGCTTTGTCAGGAGTTGTTGATCTTGTGGTGTGATTCTGGTGTGGATCTTGCTGTGGTGCGGGCTTTGAATGGTGAGCTGGAGCGGTTCGTGATGGAGGTGTTCGTGCCGGGGCAGCCGGTTGCGGGTGCTGTGCGGCGGGCGGATATGTGTGCGCATCATCTGCGGGGCTCGCTGCTGACCGACGTTAAGCGTAAGACCGCGACCGGGATGGGGCGGGTACTGGGGGTGTCTGCGCAGAGCTTGAATCACCTGGTCACGGACTCGCCGTGGCGGTGGGAGCCGGTGCAGAACCGGATCGCGGTGCGGGCGCAGCGGTTGCTGCGCCCGGCGGTGTGGGCGATCGATGACACGACGTTCCTCAAAGACGGTCACGACAGTGTCGGGGTGGCTCGTCAGCATTCCGGGCGGGTCGGTGGGCAGGCCAACTGTCAGGCCGCGGTGTCGGTGACCGCGTGTGGCAGGACCGGCGTGGTCCCGCTGGCGTGGCGGTTGTTCATGCCCGAGTCGTGGAACCCGGAACTCTCGGGCGAACGTCGGGGACCCGCCCGGGTCCCCGACGACGTCGGCCATCGCCCCAAGTGGCAACTGGCGTTGGACGCTCTTGACGAGCTGATCGAGCAGAAACTCACACCACCTCCGGTGGTGGCTGATGAAGACTACGGCCGGGCCGGTGAGTTCCGGGACGGTCTCGCCGACCGTGGTCTGGGGTTCGTGGTGCAGGTCAACCGCGACATCAGCCTGCTGCCCTGGCGTCGGGAACCCGACACCGCGTGGGCACGCGAAGGCAAACACCTGTCGGCTACCGGCATCGCCGCCGGTGCCACCAGGATCCCGGTGTCCTGGCACACCGACGACGGTGAGCGGGTGGCCCATGCCAGCCTGCTACGGGTACGTGAGGCCGGAAGACCGGTACGGCAACGAGCGTCCGCGGCGAACACCCACCTGCCCGACCGGTGGCTGCTGATCCAATGGGACACCAAGAAACCAGACGAGCCTGCACACGTATGGCTGGCTCACCTTCCCGGCGTTGCCCGCCCCACCATCGGGCGCCTGGTCCGGCTCGCCAAAGCCCGGTGGGCCATCGAGACCAGCTACCGCGAACTCAAAAACACCCTCGGTATCGACCACTTCGAAGGCCGCACCTGGCCAGGCTGGCACCGCCACGTCACGCTCGTCACCGCAGCCTTGCTGTTCCTCACCGAATACCGCGCCCGCACAGTAAAAAACGCGGCCCCGGCCTGACACTCGGACAGGTCGCCCTGCTCCTGCAGAACCTGCTCACATGCTGGACCGGGGCCTGCGCCCTCTG
>NZ_QZFV01000041.1:0-1589 GCF_003600245.1 Amycolatopsis panacis | reverse complement strand
CCAGATCAACTTGGTTGATGAGTTCTTCGTATTTGTGTCAAGTTTCAGGGTGCGGGCTTGAGGCGGGCGTGGTTGATGTAGTCGTCGACGTGGTGGTTGAGGGTGCGCAGGGCTTGCCGCAGCGGTGGTGGTGCTTGGGGTTGGTCGGCGGCGGTGAGTGGGATCAGGAGCCGGTTGTAGATCTTGGTGTAGAAGACGGCGATGCGGATCCCGTTGTCGGTGAGGACGTAGCGGTTGGTGTGCGGGAGGCGGTGGATGAGGCCGGTCAGGCGCAGGCGGCGCAGGTCGTAGGTCATCTGGCCGGGGCGGTAGTCGCTGCCGAGCAGCCCGGCGATCAAGACACGAAGGTTCTTGTTGGTGAAGCCGGTTGCGGTGAGCAGCGTCTGGCAGAGCGCGCCGGTCAGGGCCATGACCCGAGGATCACCGAACCGCAGGGCCGGGGTCCTGCGCCCCGCCGTGTCGACGGTGGGGTGCGCGATCCGCTCAAAGGCTGCTCTCGCGAGGACACAGCCCTGGCCGGCGTGTTCAGCATCCAGGATCCGGCGGTTGACCGCACGGGCCTTGGCCTGCAGGTCGTCCAGGTTCGGCAGGCGGGCGTTGCAGCCCAGGTCACGGGGTGTGTTGATGACGGTCTCGATCCGCATTGCGCGGCCGTCTTTCAAGTACTGCTTGATGCGGGAGTGTTTGTAGAACGCGTTGACCACGACTCCGCCGTTGTCGCGGCGGTCGATCGCGGTGCGGAAGACTCCTTTCGTGTCCTTCCGGATCCGGCGCCCGAAGATGATCTCGATGTTGTGCGGGCGGCCGAGGTCGAGGTTGTCGGCGATCAGCGCCTCGAAGAATCCTCGGGCGTGGCGGGGTGCGTCGAAGATCAGGGTGCGGGAGATCTCGACCTGGCGCATCGAGGTTTCCCACCAATAACCGGCATCCCGGTCGGCCTGGGTGAACGGCAACGGCAACCGGGAGAACCAGCGCTGGCAGAAGACATTGATGACACCGGAGCCGAGCCGGTCGCAGATCGCCTGCAGCGCAGCCGGATCGTCGGTGGCGGCGAAGCCGTTGGACAGTTCGGTGAATCCGATCCCGGCATGGGTGGCTTGGCGTTTGGCCCATTCGTGGCCGTTGAGCCAGATCTTGGCCGGGTAGGGGAAGTAGGTGCAGACCTTGATGAACGCCGGGCCGAAGTCGGTGTCCCACAGATAGAAGTAGTAGCAGGACACCCGCCGGTTTCCGCCTTGGTGAACCACCATTGCCACGCCCCGCTCGGGCTCTCGCGTTGGTAGGCGCTCCAGACGCGTTGAAACTCTTGCGCGACACCGATCGCGGCGATCCCCGAGCGTCCGGTGGCGGCCTGGCGGTCCAGGTGCGGGCGCATCAGCTCGAGTTTGCCGCCGACATCGTTCTTGCCGAACCGGACCCACGGGATGTTGTTCTTCGTGGCGAACGTCGTCACGGCCTGCCGGAACCGGTCGCCGATCTGTTTGAACAACGCCGGAGACGGAAACGGATACCCCAGATGATCGGCGAGGAACGCGACCACCTGCGCTGAGGTCTGCAACCTCGGCACATAGGCGTTGAGATAGATCCGG
>NZ_QZFV01000040.1:0-1719 GCF_003600245.1 Amycolatopsis panacis | reverse complement strand
GGGCGGACCCGGGAACTCCGGATTTGTTGATCATGGCGGTTGGGTGGGGTCGACCGCAAGGAGGTCGAGTAGCCGGGCTTGGATCGGGGTCGGCTGTGGGATGAGTGCTGGCCGGCCGCTGCATGCGGGGATTAGCCGTAGTCCGGCCAGTGCTTGGAAGATCAACTGGCCGGTGGGCTTGGCTTTCTGGCCGGGGTAGAGCCCGGGCATCGTCGTGGCCGGTGCGATAGCGGCTCGTGCGGCGCGTTCGACGAGGCAGAAGATGAGCAGGGCGAGGCAGATCACGGTGATCAGGGCTTCGATCCGCCGGTTGGTTTTGAGGAACATCGGGGCCACGGCGAGTGGGCCTTTGACGGTGCTGTAGCGGCGTTCGACGGCTTCCTGGCCCTTGTAGCGGATTAGGACCTCGGCCGCGTCGATGTCGTCGGGCAGGTTGGTCAGCAGCGCGTACCAGCCATCGGTCGCGGCCTCGGCGTGGATCACGACCTGGTCGAAGGACCAGGACAGGGCGGGTTTGCCGGTGGCGGGGTCGGTGCCGACCTCGGCGCGCAGGTAGGCGCCGACGCGGCGGGCACGGCTGATCGCGGTGATCCGCTCGGTGACGGCCTGCTCGGTCGGGTAGTGCCGCGACCCCAGCCCCCTGCTCAGCCGCTCGAGATCGCCGGTGGCGCGGTCGAGCTTCTTCGCCCGCGAGGCCGCCGCTGCGTGTGCACGGGCGGTGGAGTGCACGAACACCCGCCGCAGCGTCTGCCCCGGATCGCGCTTGCGGGGCCCGGCCATGGTCATGGTGTCTTCGATGACTCGCCATCGGCCCCGCTGATCAGCCGGCTTGCCGGCATCCCGTTCGGCGACGTAGTCCACCTCGGTGGCAGCATCGAGGTGGAGAGCGGCCAGCACGGTGGCTGGCACGTAGGTCTTCGAGGCGGGCGCGATGAACTCCACCTGGGCGGCGATCAGGTCCCGAATGTTGGTGTAGGAGACCAGTTTGGAGTCCCCGACCAGCAGAAACCGTCGCGGCCCGGCGATGGTCTTCAGAGCGGTCATCGCGGGCACGACCTGGGCGATTTCTCCGGCGCCACCGTCATAGCCTCGGTGGAAGATCGGCACACCCCCGTCGCCGGTGACCGCCAGCCCGGCCTGAACCTGTTTCAGGTCCGGACGACGATCCTTCGGATGCCCGAACTTCGGCGCAGCGTAGTCACCATCGGCCTGCTCGTAAGCCCCGTACAGCGAGATCGACGTCATGTCCCAGTGCAGCCGGGACACATCGATCCCGAACGCCGCGATCGCTTGCGCCCCAACGGAACCGACGATGCGGTCCAACTCGGGGGCGACCGCGTCCAACGCACGAGCGATCCGATCATCGTTCAACGCCGAGGCCTCGATACCCAACGCCTCGTTCACCGCCCACCCACGCGCCCAGTCAGCCACCTTGACCATCGGAGCCGGTGAGGTCAACCGGTTCGCCACCAGCGCCTCAATGACCTGACCATGCGACAGGATCGCCACATCCCGGACCGGACACGCCCGATCGATGATCCCGGCCAGGTCCAACCGCCGACAGTACTCAGCCACCACCGGCAACGCGCCCAGCAACTTCTCCACACTCGGGCGTCCATAAGCGACCCGCTGTCCTCGCATGGACCGCGACCCTATGATGATCAAGAACGAAAGCCCCGATCACCCCACCTTCCCCCATGTGCGAAATACGGGGCTAGC
>NZ_QZFV01000039.1:0-1734 GCF_003600245.1 Amycolatopsis panacis | reverse complement strand
CCACATATCGCCAAGAAACTCCTGCGTCCCGTTATGACGCAGATACATGCACGCGATCTCCACCGCCCGGTGCAATCCACACGACTTCGGCCGCCCGATCTTCTTATTCCACGGCTCGGTCAACGATCCACGGACTCGCCACACAAGCTCCTGCATCTGCGACAACATGAGGCCTGTAGTACGATGGTAGCGCAACGGTTCTCCCGGGTATTGAGAATTCTTTGGTCGGAACTCTCAAATTTTCTCGCGAGGACCGTTGCCTTTCTCGGTGACACGCCGGAGCGGATCAGTAATTCACGTAATTACTCACAATGGTTTTGAATAACGCTCATAATGTCGCGTCCTTGGCAAAATAGGCTCGACTGCCTTGTGAAGAATCTCCAGCGCCAACTCCCGCCACCTCACCGGCGCACCGCTCTCATTTTTCCTTCGGTGCAGCCGAAGCCACGCCGGACGACCTCCTCGACCTGTTCAGCGATCTTGATCCAGTTGCGCGGAGTCTTGTGTGCCGCCGACGCGGAAAGCAACGCGCAAGTTGCTCAGTACAGCAGCGAGACGATCATCAGCTACCAACGAAGGGCCGGGTACCCAGCTGCCACCTGCCGCGATGATTTACCGAGCCCTACAAGATTCGAGCCGTCCGACGCCGCGGCTCGACTGGATCAACTGTCACTCGCGCGAGGGAATCCCGTGCGCGGCCCCGCCATCAAACCTGCTGGTCAATGCCACCCTTGCTGTGTGAAACACCACACCAACGTCAGCTCACGGCAGCTGTCCCTGCTGGACCAACTCGGCCAGCCCGCCTTGACCAGCCCGCCGCCGGACTCGGCCGGCTCCAGCACGCCGGTGTACGAGCACGACGGCATGCTGTGGAAACCCGGCGAAGGCACCGCTGTCACGTTCGACGAGTTCGTGGCCGCCCGCAACACCGTGGTCGAGATTCTCAGCACCCAGCGTTGGAACCCCTGGATCCGTGAGGAACGCGAACCCGAGTTGCGTACTGCCGCGGCGATTTTCGAGCAGTGGCATCGTGGCGAACCCGACCACCGCATGTGGAGCAGCGCAGAAACCCAAGCATGGGCGGAATCAAATGATCATGGCGACACATGGCTCGCCAGCAGATCGCTGAAAACTTCAATTGGCTTACGCCAGTTCAGGGTCTCACGCGGCCTACCGTTCAACCGTGTCGCTACTTTATCAAGTTCCGCCTGAGTGTGCAAGGACAAGTCTGTGCCCTTCGGAAAATACTGGCGGAGTAGCCCGTTGGTATTCTCGTTGCTACCGCGCTGCCACGGCGAGTGGGGGTCGCAGAAATAGACCGGCATCCCAGTCCGGATCGTGAAGTCCGCGTGCCGAGCCATTTCTTTCCCTTGGTCCCAGGTCACACTGTTCCGCATGAATTCTGGAAGGGTCTGCATTTTCCTGGCCAGTAGCGCCGCGACCCGTTCAGCATTGCGGTCATACGGGATTCGTACGAGCATGACGAACCTTGTGGTGCGCTCGACCAGTGTGGCGATCTGGGATTTGTTCCCCTTGCCGATAATGAGGTCACCCTCCCAAAATCCGGGCACCGCACGGTCGTCGGCCTCCTTGGGGCGCTCGCTGATGTTCACCATGTCGAGGATCTTCCCCCTGGTTGAGGTCGCGCGGGACCGGTTGACCCGACGGGTCCGGCCCTGACGCAAGGCAATCGTCAGCTGGGTGCGGAGCTCGCCACGTGCTTGCAAATAGAGA
>NZ_QZFV01000038.1:0-1790 GCF_003600245.1 Amycolatopsis panacis | reverse complement strand
GAGGCTGTTGCGTTTTCGGTTTGGCTGGTTGGTGGCGGTTGTGGTTGGGGGGTTGTGATGGTTGGGCGGGGCCGCGGGCCCTGCCCATCACGTTGTCTGGGTGGTGGTGTGGGTGTGGGTGAACATGCGGCGCAGGTTGTGTGTCAGTGCGGCGAGGTTGAGCTCGCCGTGGCAGGCGTCAAGTCCGCGCATGCTGAACCGGCGCAGCCCGACCCGGTCCTTGAGGTGCCCGTTGACAGGCTCGACGGTAGCTGCGCGTTTCTTGTAGAGCGCGGCGCCGTCGGGGGTGCGCAGCCGGTGTCGCATCGCCTCGGCCGGGGTGGCGTCCTCGGGTGGTGGGCCGCTGGCCGGGTCGGTGCGGGCCGTCACCGCGATCTGGTGTGCTTTCCCGGTGGCGATCAACCGGTCCGGGCCGGGCGTGGTCAGGTTGTCCTCGCTGCAATACCCCGCATCGGCCAGCACGGTGCCCAGCTCCTGCGGGGTGTCCCGCTCGCCGTTCACCAACTCGGCGGCCTGCTGGGTGCGGTTGAGCATCGGTATCAGCGCAGCGCAGTCGCTGGGGTTGTTGGTCAGCAGCACCGCCAGGATCAGCCAGTCCCCTGTCACCGCGAGCTGGGCGTTGTAGCCCTGGATCCAGCCGCCCCGGGTGGGCAGGATCCGCGAGTC
The DNA here is from genome assembly GCF_003600245.1 of Amycolatopsis panacis. Classification (NCBI taxonomy): domain Bacteria; kingdom Bacillati; phylum Actinomycetota; class Actinomycetes; order Pseudonocardiales; family Pseudonocardiaceae; genus Amycolatopsis; species Amycolatopsis panacis. The sequence goes on along the minus strand of NZ_QZFV01000038.1, from coordinate 1,124 downwards.
CGGATCGGTCACATTCCGCCGGATCACCGCGCGGTCCGCGTCGCTGCCAGCGGAGGCGGTCGTGGTGTCCTTGCCGGTCTTGGTGTCCTGGGTGGCGGCTGTGCGCAGGGCTCGTTCCAGCCCGGCCAGGGCCTTCTTCACCCGTTTCCCACCGAGCGGATCGGCGACCCGCCGTCCCCGGGGCAGCCGGGAGCCCTCCGCCCCCGCGGCGGCGACCGCGGCGGCGTAGGCGTCGATCTCGGCCTGGCGGGCGGTCATCTCACGGGCCAGCCGGGCCTGCGCCGCCGCGACCGGATCGACCCCGCCCGGGGCCCGGCCGGTCACCCGCTGATCCTCCAGCCGCGCCAGATACTGCTCGGCCTTCGCCGCGTCCCCGGCCGCGGCGGCGTCCCGTTCGGCCTGCTCGGCCTCCAACTCGGCCAGGCACCGGCGGATCCGCTCCGCCCGAGTCTTCGGGTCCGCCAGCTCGGCGGGCAACTCGTCACCCCGGTTGCCCGGGCCGAACTCGGCGTCCTCCGCGGCGTCGGCCGCCTCGGCCTCCGCAGCGATCTTCCGGGCCTGCTCCCGGAACCAGCCCTCACGGTGATTGGCGTCGATCGAGGCGTTCGCGGCGATCTTCGTCCCGTCGATCGCGACCGTGCCCAACCGGCCCATCCCCGCCCGGGCACACAACCCCAGGACCTGCGCGAACACCTGCTCGAACAGGTCCGCATGCGCTGTGCGGAACCGGGCGATCGTGGTGTGATCAGGCGTGTCCTGCGCGCAGATCACCCGGAACGCCACATCCACCGAGCACAACCGCTCGATCTGCCGCGACGACCGTTCCCCCACCGCATAGCCATAGATCAGCAACGCCAGCAACATGCCCGGGTCATACGCCTCGCGCCCGGCACCGCCAAGACGGTGCCGGGCGCGAAACGTATCCAGATCCAGCTGGGCGACCATGTCCAGCACGAACCACACCAGATGCCCTTCCGGGAGCCAGTCCCGCATACTCACCGGCACCAAGAACTGCTGATCACGATCCACCGGACGAAAACCCCTAGCCACACCAGGATTCTCCCGCCACCACAACCCCACACCAAGATCATCACCGGCGGGTCGCTCAAAAACGCAACAGCCTC
>NZ_QZFV01000037.1:0-2008 GCF_003600245.1 Amycolatopsis panacis | reverse complement strand
ACGCCGGTCGGGTGGCGCGGGGGAATCTCACCCCCGCGCTCCCTCAGATCCGGGCGTAATAGTCTCCCATTACCCGGCTCTTCTCATCCTTTCACCAGAATGCGTGGACCCACCGCCAGTGCGCGAAGCACCTTGGGTACTGACTGGTCACCCGCTTCCATGCCCCGTGTGCCTTCTTGAAGGGCCGCAGCCGTCGGTACTTCTTCCGCATCCACCGCACCAGATATGCGTTGATGCGACGGAGGAGGGGATACAACACGGTCTTGTAGAAGGCCCCGTAATACTGCATCCACCCCCGGACCACCGAGTTGATCGCACGGGCGATCTCCCCGAGTGTGTGGCCGGTGAGCGCGTGAAGCCGCCAGGACTTCACGTGCGCGCTCATCTTCTTGATGGCGTCCTTGCTAGCCGCCGGGCCGAACCCGGTGAACACGTTCCCGTTCCTGGCACGCACCGCCCGGGCCCGGAAGGTAAACCCGAGGAAGGTGAACTCCGTGTGCTCGTGAGAGCCGCGTCGTTTGCCGTCCTTGCAGTACACGATCCTGGTCTTGTCGGGATGCAGCCGAACACCGACCTGCTCCATCCGGCTCCGCAGCTCGGCCAACACAGTCTCGACCTCCACTTTGGACCGACAGTGCACCACGGCGTCGTCGGCATAGCGCTCGAACGGACAGCCGGGAAACTCCCTGGCCAGCCACAAATCGAGCGCGTAGTGCATGAACAGGTTGGCGAGCACGGGACTGACCGCGGACCCCTGCGGGGTTCCCCGGTCCCGTGTGGCCAGCGTGCCGTCGGGCATCTGGATGGACGCGGCCAGCCACCGCTTCACATACAGGATCACCCAGGGCAGCGCGATGTTGGCCTCGACCGCCGCGATGACACGGTCCCAGGGCACGGTGTCGAAGAACTTCTGGATGTCCAAATCGATCACCCAGTCGTACCTCCAGCAGCGTTCCCGGCATGTCCCCACGGCGTCCAGCGCGCCCCGTCGGGGCCGGTAACCGTAGGAGTCGGGATGGAACCGTGGCTCCACTGCCGCCTCGATTCGGGCCGCCACAACGGTTTGCGCTATCCGGTCACCGATGGTGGGCACGCCGAGCATCCTGGTTCCCGCGCCGCGGGCTTTCGGGATCTCCACCGCTCTGACCGGGGGCGGGAAGTACGAGCCTGACGACATCCGGTTCCAGATCTTGTAGAGGTTGCTCTTCAGATCGGACTCGAACTCCTCCAGGCCGACCATGTCGACCCCGGCAGCGCCCTTGTTGGCCGCCACCTTCAGGTATGCCTGCCACACCTCCTGCTTCGATATGTCGAACGGCTTGCCTGGTGATTCATGCTCGCCCACGAGATTCCTCCCAGTGTCCTGGTTGATCAGGCAAACGAACCACGGATGAGCCGGCCCCTTCACTCCACTCCCACCGCATCAAGCAGGAGCTTCACCGCTACTACGAACCGGTCCGCCCGCGCGCCCCGCGACGGTACTCAATTCCTCGCGTTTCAGACGCTTGGAAGTCTCCCTCTCGCCACCTGCACGAGGTGGCAGTGTCGGGGCACGCCATCCCACGTTCCGCACGAAAGCCGCAGGCCAGGCTCGCGCCACCTCTGCGCCGGGCACCACCTGGCCAGCGATCCGGGCAACCGCCAGGCTCATCCCGGGCCAAGCCTTAACACCCGGTTCTGATGCCACTTTTCTTAATAACGACGCTATCGACGGTGAATCCCTCGCGGGACTTTCGATGCAACGCCTTCCTGACCCCCACCTGACGCATCTCGTGCGCCTTTTCCCTCATCGCTCACCACGACGGTCTTCAGCCAACGCAGCAGAGGGTGGTTTGAAGCCTCCCCCCGAAGGGCGGCTCCGAAGGGCCGACAATCCCTCATCTTTCGTGCAGCACCGCTTCAGCCACCTACTACATCAGGCGACCTCCAGCGCTCGTGGCACACAGGCTTTTACCAGGAACGCGTTGTCCTTCTCCAGCTCATTCACCTGGCGGCGCAGGCGCTGCAG
>NZ_QZFV01000036.1:0-2081 GCF_003600245.1 Amycolatopsis panacis | reverse complement strand
CTCGGCTGGGTTCCCGGGGTCTGGGTGGGTTCACGGGTCTGCTGGTGGGTTCGACCGCGGTCGGGCTGGTCGCGCACGCGCGGTGCCCGGTTGTGGTGGTGCGGGGCCGGATGCCGGACGATCCGCCTCCGGCGGCGGGACCGGTGGTGGCCGGGTTGGATGGTTCGGCCGACAGTGATGACGCGCTTGGGTTCGCGTGTGCCGAAGCGGCCTCCCGGCAGGTAGTCCTGCTGGTCGTGCATACCTGGAACGAGCAGTGGCGCGTGGACGGTTCGGTGCGGGGTGCGGATCGGGTGCCGGGGGAGGTCGCCGCGGTCGAGTGCGGGCGGGTTGAGGATCAGCTTGCGCCGTGGCGGGAGAAGTTCCCGCAGCTGCGGATTGAGGTGCGGGCTGGGCCGGGGCGGCCGGTGCGGACGCTGTTGGAGGTTGGGGAGGGCGCGCAGCTGGTGGTGGTCGGTAGCCGGGGGCGGGGTGGGTTTGACGGGATGCTGCTGGGGTCTACCAGTCAGGCCTTGCTGGTGCATTCGGCGTGTCCGGTGGCGGTGGTGCGGCCGGGGAGCCGGCCGTGATGTCGGTGGGGGGCCGGGTCGCGCTGAGGGTGCTCGCGTCGTATGAGACGGTTGTCGCGGCGGGTGCGCTGGTTGGTGGGGTTTGCCTGATCGTGGGCGCGCCTGGTTTCCGGTTGCCGACCGCTGTTCTGGCTCCGTTTGGGTTGTCCACCTGGGTGCTGCCGGGGGTGGCGCTCATTGTCGTTGTCGGTGGCGCTCTCGGCTGGGCGGCCGGGGTGGCGTGGCGGGGTGACCGGCAGGCGCCGGGGTTCGGGTATGCCGCGAGTGTGGTGGTCGCGGGTTGGCTCGTGGTTCAGGGTTCGGTGCTTGGTTTTCGTGCGCCGGCGCAGTGGGTGACGCTCGTGCTGGTGGGGTTGCTGGTTCTGCTGAGCCGGTACGTGCAGCGGCTGGTGGCCCGATGACCCGCGCCGACAGCCCGCTTCCGACAGCGCGCGTACCCGCTGCCCGCTTTCGGGACAGCACAAGGAAAGGACGGACCCGATGCGGGCGCGTGATCTGATGTCGTCTCCGGTGGTGACGGTGTTTCCGTGGACGTCGGTGAAGGAGGCGGCTGAAGTCCTGTCCGGGCGTGGGTTCACTGCGTTGCCGGTGGTGGACGAGGATGATCGGTTGGTTGGGATCGTGACGGAGGCGGATCTGATCCGCCGCGGTGTTCCGGCGGACGCGCGTTCGGAGTATCGGCATCCTGTTCATCCTGGTGTGGTCGACACGTTGGTGGGTGCGGTGATGACGACGCCGGCGACCGGGATGTCGTCGGGTACCGATGTGGCTGATCTCTGTCAGGCGTTGGTGGATGGAGGGATCCGGGCGATGCCGATTGTGGATGGTGCCCGGGTGGTGGGGATCGTGACCCGGGGTGATGTGGTCCGGGTGCTGGCTCGGGCGGATGAGGCGATCGCTGCGGATGTGCGGCACCGGCTGGAGATCTACGGCGGCCACGGACGCTGGCGGGTCGAAGTGCGCGATGGGATTGTGCGGATCGTGGACTGTTATGGCGACGAATCCGATCGTCATGTCGCGACGTTGCTCGCGCTGGCGGTGCCCGGCGTGGTCGGGGCGGACGTCGTGTCCGCGGAAGGGGAGGTGGGGCGATGACCGGCCGCAGCGATACCGTGCTCGTCGGGATCGACGGCTCGGACGGATCGGCCGAAGCGGTCCGCTGGGCCACCCGGCTTGCCGCTGGGCGGGGGCTGGAGCTGGAGGTCTTGCACTGTCTGCAGGTCGCGTCGCTCTATTACGGTGGCGGGCTTGCCGGGAGCGAGGCGCTGTTCGGGGATCTTCAGCGGGAGGGTGACCGGGTTGTGGCGGAGGCTCGTGATCGGGTTCTCGAGGTTGATCCGGCGTTGCGGGTCCGGACCGAGGTGTGTACCGATTCGGCGGCGGCGGTGTTGATTGAGCGTTCTCGTGGGGCGAGGGTGGTGGTTCTGGGCTGTACTGGTCGTGGTGGGTTCGCTGGGATGCTGGTTGGTGGTACTGCTGCGACGGTGGCGGGTCACGCGTGTTGCCCGGTGA
>NZ_QZFV01000035.1:0-2205 GCF_003600245.1 Amycolatopsis panacis | reverse complement strand
CGGTCTGAGTTTGTGAAGGGTCCCTTCACGGACCCGAAACCGGTCCGGCGCACGCCACGAGGTGGTCGCACACACCTCCGCATCGCCCACTGCCGGGTCCCCGACCAACTTTGCCGACACCCTGGACGCTGAGGCCGTGAAGGTGCCCTTCACGCGTTTTCAGTGCATCGGGACCGGGGGCGCGACGTCCTCGCCCGTCTCCGCCGTGGGCACGATCCGCTTCTTCGGCAGGAAGAACGCCGGGATCAGGCACAGCGCCAGGGCGACGAGACCCCAGACGAAGGTGCTCGCGAACGCGTCCGCGGTGAGCCCGGACGCGGCCTCGTGCGTGGCCGGGTTGAGGGTGGCCGCGGTCGCCGCCAGCTGCCCCTGGCTGGTCGGCACGCCGAACTTCCCGGCCAGCAGCGCGGCCAGGACGATCGACATCGCCGCCGAGCCGATCGCACCCGCGGTCTGCTGCAGGATGTTCGTCGCGGTGGAGGCCTTGGCCATGTCCCGCGAGCGCAGCGTCTGCAGCGCGGCCGAGGTGATCGGCATCATGGTGGCACCCATGCCGAGCCCCATCACGAACATCGCGGCCATCAGCAGCGCGTACGGAGTGTCCGCGCCGACCTGGGTGAAGACCACCATGCCGAGCACGAGCAGCAGCATGCCGGGCAGCACGATCCGGCGGATGGCGATCCGGTCGGCCAGCCGCCCCGCGATGGGCATGGTCAGCATCGCGCCGAGGCCCTGCGGGGCGAGCAGCAGACCGGCGTTGAGCGCCGATTCCCCGCGCACCAGCGTGAAATAGGTGGGCAGCAGCAGCATCGCGCCGAAGAAGCCGATGCAGAACACGGTCATGGTGATCATCGCGGTGGAGAACGACCGGTTGCGGAACAGCTTCAGGTCGATCAGCGGGTTGTCGATCCGCGCCGCGCGCAGCACGAACCCGACCAGCAGGACGATCCCCGCCAGCGCGGGCAGCCACACCTGCACCGAGGCGACCGTGCCGGTCGACGGGATGCGGGAGACGCCGAAGATCAGCGCCGCCAGCCCCGGCGAGACCATCAGCAGGCCGGGGAAGTCGAACCGGCCGGTCCGCTCCGGCCGGTCCTTCGGCAGCACACGCAGCGCGAACACGAAGGCGATCAGGCCGATCGGCACGTTGATGTAGAAGATCCAGCGCCAGCTGACCGAGTCGACCAGCCAGCCGCCGAGGATCGGCCCGCAGATCGGGCCGAGCAGCATCGGCACGCCGAGCACCGACATCACCCGGCCGATCCGCTGCGGACCGGCCGCACGGGTCAGAATCGTCATACCGGCCGGCATCAGCATGCCGCCGCCGAGGCCCTGCAGGACCCGGAAGACGATCAGCGATTCCACGTTCCAGGCCATCCCGGCCAGCATCGAGCCGGCCAGGAAGGTTCCGATGGCGATCAGGTACAGCCGTTTGGTGCCGAACGCCTCGGCCGCCCAGCCGGTGATCGGGATCACCGTGGCGAGCGCCAGCATGTAGCCGGTGGCCACCCACTGGATGGTGTCGAAGGAGGTGCCGAACTGGATGGTCAGCTTCTGCAGCGCGACGTTGACCACTGTGGTGTCCAGGATCGCCATGATGGCGCCGAGCACCACCACGCCGGCGACCTTGAGCACCCCGGAGTCGAGCTTCTCCCCGGCGCCGTCGGGCGCCGCTGGTGCGGACATGTGAGTACCCCATATTCTCAAGCGGTGAATGCGCAAGCCCGCGGGCGACGAAGCCGCTGCGGGTCCCCCTTGCGCGCGTGGCCGAGGATAGCCGAGTCCGAAGGCGCTTCCCAGCGAATTTGCCGAACAGATCAGCAGGCGTGATCAGCGGATACTCTCGGTAGGCGCAGGGTTGCGCAGACCGGACATCGGCCGGAGCCGGAGCCCGATCCAGGTGCCGGAAGCGCGAAAATCCCCCACAGCGGGCCGTGCTGGCTCCCGGCTGGGGATGCCGCCGGGATGGGCGTCGATGGTGCAGCCGCCGGGCAGCCGCGCGCCGATGCACGTCGGGACTCCGCTTCATCTCGGCGAGAGGTCCGTGAAGGGAACCTCACGGACGCTGGGGCCAGGGTGTCGGCAAAGTTGGTCGGGGACCCGGCAGTGGGCGATGCGGAGGTGTGTGCGACCACCTCGTAGCGTGCGCCGGACCGGTTTCGGGTCTGTGAAGGGACCCTTCACAGACTCAGAGTCCGTGAAGGG
>NZ_QZFV01000034.1:0-2296 GCF_003600245.1 Amycolatopsis panacis | reverse complement strand
GCGATGAATCGAGCCGAACGATCTTTGCCCAACTCGCGAGAGATGATCTCTCGCTCTTCGAACCGCAATGGCTTGTGCCGGCTCATTCACCATTCCTATCGATCGACGCTACCAGGATCCTATCGTGGCGTCGCTATGATCGTTTGAACCCGCCCCCGTTAGACGAACCCGTCTTGTTCATATCAGTCGCGGCGTTCTCGTCGCTGGAATGCGTCAAATGAAGGGCATCTTCGAGGCGCTTGATCAGCTCGTCCACGTAGCCGTGTTCCCTCTTGATGTGCCCGACACCATAACCGAATGCGCCCGGATTCCCACCGCCACCGGCCGCGAGAACATTGAAAGCCTTACTCGCCGGCTCATCAGCGGGCGGCTTCATCTTGGTGAGCTGTTCAGCGTCGAAGATCATGGCCCACAGATCGTCCCGGATGCCCTTTGCCTGGTTGAGCATGCCCATGGCCTCGTCCCGACTGAGGCTGAACCCCTGCCCGCTCGGGCCCAGGCCACTGCCAGCGGCGCCACCACCCCCGCTAACGCCACCGCCGCCGGTCGGGTCCCAGATATCAAATCCCAGACCATCCAGCCAGTTGCCAGGTCCGGCGCAGGTTGAACCACGATGCACACCCCTCGAAGCAGACGTCGGCACAAATCTGGAACAGCCCTCCCGAGGCCACCCCGACCGTCACCGTAGCCGATCAGTCACCACCAGGTGTCGAGATCGTTTGATCCGGCGGTTGACCTGCACCGTAACCCCGTGCGGGGACGAACGTCGGCCCCGCCATCGGTCGCGGCAGGCAAAGCACAACGGGGTGACCTGCCAGAGCAACATCCTGTTCCGAGGTGCGCGCGGCACCGAACGGGTGGCAACGGCAGTTTCGCGCCGGGTGCGCGAAGGTCACGGCGGCGGATGGCAGGGTGCCCCAGAAGTCGTCGCTCGACTCGTTGGGGACCTGGGTTGTCGTGCACCTGCCACGCCCGAACCCGGCGTCCGGTTGCCTCTCTTCCCCGGGCGAAACCAAGCATGACGGCGTAGCGCGTACCTCGGCGGCAAGATCACCGAATCGGAGGTCAACGCGCCGAAGTCGACGCTGCGCGGAAGCCGGGCGGGCGCGGGCTGTACGATCACCACACGGCCCGGCCGTTCCCTCCCCCTCGAGCGGTCGGGCCGCCTCACAGCCACCGAGCCCTGGCACCTCCGGGCTCGGACAGGCCGGTCCCCGCAGCCGGGAAAACCGGTGGACGCGGGGACCACAGCCCGGTTGGCCTTCCGGCGACCGCGGCTGGATCGAGGAGGTGAGTCCCATGCGCGCATCGATATGGGTGCTCCCCTTCGCCGCCACGGACGGGCGATGAGGCAGGTGTCGCCGGGAGCGCCGTAGCAGGCTCTCTCGAAAGGCACCGGTCTTGAATTCGACGTATCTCGATTCCGTCGCGGATCGGCAATGGCATGCGGTGGACGGCGATCGCGTCGTCGGGCGTGCCGAGGTTTTGCCTCGGCCGGGCGGGCGACTGTTTCTGGGCATCGACTCCTGGCATGACGAGGTTTTCGAACAGCTCGTCGAAGTGGTGAAGGCGGAATTGCCCCGACCGCGGTACGAGGTCGAAGCGACCGCGGGATGGGATTCCGTGCCCGCCGAGGTTCTCGCATGGGCGGACAGGCCGCCATTGCCCGACCCGCTGAAATACTACGTCGCCGCGCTCGGCGAGGAGTATGTCGGGCTGGCGCGGGTGGTCCCGCTCCGGCAACCGCGCATCGGGCTGGTCGCGGTCCGGGCCGGGCAACGGCGGCGTGGTATCGGCCGGGCATTGCTCGCTTCCGTGTTCGGCGCCCTGTATCACGCCGGAATCACCACCGCTTCGGGGGAAGTCGACGAATCCGGCGACGCGGCACTCACATTATTCGAAGGAATCGGTGCATCGTGGACTTCCGGCACGCGTGAGCTGGTTCTCCCCGGAACACCGAACGCCTGACCGAAAGGAAACACCATGGCCGGAAAGTCCGGAGGAATCGAAGTCGAGGGCACGGTCACCGAATGCCTTCGCAACGCCACCTTCCGGGTGGAGCTGGAGAACGGGCACCACGTGCTCGCGCACATCAGCGGCAAGATCCGGAAGAATTACATCAAGATCCTGCCCTTCGACCGGGTCCTCGTGGAGATCAGCCCGTACGACCCAGGGTTCCGGCAAAGTCGGTGTAGAGGTCCGTGAAGGGACCCTTCACGGACTCTGAGTCTGTGAAGGGACCCTTCACAGACCCGAAACCGGTCCGGCGCACGCCACGAGGTGGTCGCACACACCT
>NZ_QZFV01000033.1:0-2447 GCF_003600245.1 Amycolatopsis panacis | reverse complement strand
TTCGCGCACTGGCGGTGGGTCCACGCATTCTGGTGAAAGGATGAGAAGAGCCGGGTAATGGGAGACTATTACGCCCGGATCTGAGGGAGCGCGGGGGTGAGATTCCCCCGCGCCACCCGACCGGCGTACGTGTGTCCTGAACACTTCGAGGCCGCCGTGTAGCAGTGGTCGGGAAGTGGTGCTGTGCAAGAGATGGAGGTAGGTCCTCCGCAGTCAGCCGTGCAGGCGGGGGCTGCAAACCACCGCGAGCTGCGTCGGTCAAGAGCCGGGGTGGTGAGCGTCGCGGAAAAGACGCGCCGGCGAGCGCGTCAGGTGTGGGCCGCGAAGGCGAGTGAAACCGAACCCTTGTGGAAGCGTCGAAATGCTTAAGACGACATCAGAACCAGGATGTGTATGCGGTCCTGGGATGAGTCAGGGAGGCAGCCTGTTGACTGCCCTGGCGGTGTCCGGCGTGAAGAGGGCGCGAGCGCGGTTCAGGCTCTTGCATGGAACAGGAGAACCTGTCGTCCTGGAATCCTCGCCCGAGGTTGGGCGGGGTGGAGGGAGTTCCTCAAGCGGCGGAAACCGTGAGAGGCAGAGTACCGGTCCAGGTCACAGGGGCGGACCGTCCCGTAGTAGTGACGAAGCCTCGGTAATCGGGGTGGAGCGAAGGGGACGGGCCATCCGGTCTCAGTCTCCGGTCAACCACGGTAGTGGGAGGAGCCGGTGAGTGAGACAAGGTTGAAACCGTTCGATATTCCCAAGAAGTTGGTGTGGGAGGCGTATCAGAAGGTCGCGGCGAACAAGGGTGCGGCGGGAGTCGACGGCCAGTCGATCGCCGAGTTCGAACAGGACCTGAAGGGGAACCTCTTCAAGCTCTGGAACCGGTTGTCGTCGGGCAGCTACTTCCCGCCGCCGGTGCGCGCGGTGGAGATCCCCAAGCCTGGCAAGCCAAACGAGGTCAGGACGCTCGGGGTGCCCACCGTGGCCGACCGAATCGCGCAGACTGTGGCGTGCATGGTGCTGGAACCCGAGGTAGAACCGCTGTTCCACCCGGATTCCTACGGCTATCGGCCGGGCCGGTCGGCGCATGACGCGTTGACAGTGGCCCGGAAACGGTGCTGGGAGAACGATTGGGTGGTCGACATGGACATCCGGGCTTTCTTCGACACCATCGATCATGGTCTGTTGATGCGGGCGGTCGAGCGTCACACCAGCGCCCCGTGGGTCGTGTTGTATGTGCGCCGCTGGTTGGCGGCGCCGATGCAGTGCCCGGACGGGACGCTGGTGAGCCGGGATCGGGGCAGCCCGCAGGGCTCGTCGATCTCACCTCTGCTGGCCAACCTGTTCATGCATTACGCGTTCGACATGTGGATGGCCCGGAACTATCCGAGAGTCCCGTTCGAGCGGTACTGCGATGACGTGGTGGTGCACTGCCGCAGCAAGGCCCAGGCGGAGTTGGTCCGGGACAGGATCTCGGGCCGGCTGGCCGAGTGCGGGCTGGAGCTGCACCCGACCAAGACCAAGTTGGTGTACTGCAAGGACGTCACACGCTCGGGCTCGCACGAGCACGAGCAGTTCACGTTCCTGGGCCACACCTTCCGGCCCCGGCTGGCCAAGAGCAAGCACGGCGACTTCTTCGTCAGCTTCGCGCCCGCGGTCAGCCGGGACAACCTGACCCGGATCCGACGGGTGATCCGGGGATGGCGTCTGCATCGACGCAGTGACATGACCTTTCAGGAGATCATCGCCCACATCAACCGGCATGTGGCGGGATGGATCGCCTTCTACGGGCGGTTCCGCAAGTCCGAGCTGTATGCCGCCCTCCGTGGTATCAACACCTTCCTCATGCGGTGGGCCGTGCGGAAATACAAGTCGCTCAAACGTCGGCCGAAGCGGGCGTGGGCATGGCTGAGGGACGTGGCTGGCCGTGTTCCTTGGCTGTTCGCGCACTGGAGGCTCGGCGTTGTGCCTGGACGGTGACGACTGGATGGTGGGAGCCGTGTAAATCGAGAGGTTTACGCACGGTTCTGAGAGAGCCGGGCGGTGAGATCCCGCCCGGCCACTCGCCTTTGCCGCGATGCAGAAGAACCGGCCCGGTTCGCTCTGATGGCCAAGTACGCCGGCCCCGACGAGCTCGCCGAGACCACCGGCGCCACCTCACCGACGCGCACGCGATTCTCGGTACGGCGCATGGCACGGCTGCTGGGCGTCTCGACGTCCGGCTACTACGCGCACGCCAAACGCGTGGCGGCGACGGTGCTGACGGCTCGGCAGCAACGCCGCGCCGATCTCGAGGTGAAAATCACCCAGGCGCACCAGGACTCCCGCGCGGCACCTACGGGTCGCCGCGGATCACCGCCGAACTCCGCGACCAGGGCGAGGTCGTCACGGCGAAGACCGTCGCCAAGATCATGGCCTCGATCGGTCTGGAGGGCATCAGCCCACGCACGTTCAAGGTCAAGACG
>NZ_QZFV01000043.1:0-134480 GCF_003600245.1 Amycolatopsis panacis | reverse complement strand
CCACATATCGCCAAGAAACTCCTGCGTCCCGTTATGACGCAGATACATGCACGCGATCTCCACCGCCCGGTGCAATCCACACGACTTCGGCCGCCCGATCTTCTTATTCCACGGCTCGGTCAACGATTCACGGACTCGCCACACAAGCTCCTGCATCTGCGACAACATGAGGCCTGTAGTACGATGGTAGCGCAACGGTTCTCCCGGGTATTGAGAATTCTTTGGTCGGAACTCTCAAATTTTCTCGCGAGGACCGTTGCCTTTCTCGGTGACACGCCGGAGTGGATCAGTAATTCACGTAATTACTCACAATGGTTTTGAATAACGCTCAAGGCATTCGGCGACCTCGAAGCGGGGGTCGGACGAAAGTGGCTCGTCACCGACGAATACCGGCAAGTGCTGGCGCATGCAGGACGGCATGGCCTGGCACGACGAGTTCTTCCGCGGCGTGGCGGTGTCCCGGCGGCTCGGCGAAACCTCGCTGGCGCTGATGGGCGCGGACGAGGCGAAGTTCATCCTTGACCTGGCCTTCATCAAGCCGGCGGAAAAGGGCCGGCCCACCGCGTTCCACCAGGATTGGCCTCGACCGGCAGGGCGCACTGACGATCTGGATCGCGCTGGTCGATCTGCCTGCCGAGTCGGGCACGTTGCAGTTCCTGTCCAGGCACTCAAGGCCGGTGACGCGACCGTGCGCCGGTGGAGCTGAATCCTCATGCGGGCCAACAAGTTGCGCCGTGCCGTCGACGACCCGGCCGTCGGCAGCATGGTCATGATGGAAAGCGGTGCACGGCGCGGGTGCTCGCGCGGTCCGGTTTCGACTTCCTGGTGGTCGGCCTCCAGCACGGCGCCTTCGGGGTGAGCGGCCTTGACGCCGTCCTCGGCGCCGTGCGGGGCACGGGCGGCCGCCGCCCGCCCGTGGCCAGATCGAGTGGCTGCTCGATCAGGGCGCCGACGGCGTGATGGTGCCCTGGTGAACAACGCCGACGACGCGCGGCGTGCCGCTACCCACCGCGGGGAAGCCGTAGCGTCGGCGGTGTACGCAACCTGCTGGAACGCAGCCCGGGATATCTGTCCGGCGCACCCCACTACTTCCGCCTGCAGAGCCCTCGGATCCTCGCGGAGTGGGACAACACCGCCAGAAACGCCAACCACGCACATTCGGTCTGGCGCGATCCCGGAGCGGACTTCGGAGTCCCGCTTGACGAGGAAAACTCGCCCCGTTGACGAGATTCACCCGGATCCGAGGAGGCGATGTGGCTCAACCGAGGCACGTCGCGGTGATCGGCGCCGGGCTGTGTCCGAACTGTCGAGCAGCTGCCTTCCCCGATCACCAGATCTTCGTTGTGGGATTGGCCTTCCGCTCCCCCTGACCCGATGAGACCCCGCCACCGCGACCGGCTTCACCAGCCCCGCGTCGCCCAACCCTGAGCACCCGCAGGAGGTCCACGCCATCGCCAGGCAAGCGATCACGCTGGACAGGCGCGGCCCTGATCATCACTGGCCCGCAGCGACTTCTGCCGCCAACAGCGGTTACCTGCGACCAGCACTATCGACCGACCTCACCGGGCCTCGGCCAAGGCTCTTCAAGAAGCTCCACAGCAGCACCAAGGGTGAGGTAGAACACTACGAACTGGCCGAGCCATTCGCACCGCTGCTCGACGTCACCAGCCAGGCCGACGCGTCCACCATCCCGGCACGACGAGCAGCGGAAGCGCCCGAGGACCGCAGGGGATCATCAGCCCTCTTCGCTGCTCAGATACACAAAACCACTGCCCGAGACGATCTCTCGGACAGTGGAAGGTGCAATACTGAACTGGTACCCCCGATGGGATTCGAACCCACGCTACCGGCGTGAGAGGCCGGCGTCCTAGGCCGCTAGACGACGGGGGCCAGGAACTTTCCCCGTTTCCGGGGCCTTTCTTGCGAGAGATAACTTACCAGAAGCCTTTTCCCGATCTCCGACCGGGGTCTCTCTGCAGCTGGGGTACCAGGACTCGAACCTAGACTAACTGGACCAGAACCAGTCGTGCTGCCAATTACACCATACCCCAGTGAGGCGCTTTCCCAGCTTAGCCGGTTCAGCACCGCACGAGGAGAAATACTAGAACACGCCACCACGGACCCGCGCAGCGGGGGTCCCGGCCGCGCGCTGGACCGGCACGCCGACCGTTGCGTACTCCGAAACCAGCAGCTCAGGAAGCTCCCCCAGCCCGGACACGGTGTACACCCCGTCCGGCGCCCGCTCCCCGACCAGCCCGGTCCCGTCGCGATCGAGCCACACCGCGCCCAGCCCGGCGTCGCGGGCGCCAATGGCGTCGGTATCGAGTTTGTCCCCCACGTGCACCGTCTGTTCCGGCGCGCATTCGAGCGCGAGGCAGACCGAACGGAACATCACCGGATCCGGTTTGGCGACGCCGATCTCCCCCGCGATCGCGACGTGGTCGAAAAACGGCGACAGCCCGAGTCCGGCGATCTTGCGCCGCTGATGCGCACCTGAGGCGTTCGTCACGGCGGCGACTCGCAGCCCCGCGGCGCGCAGCCATTCCAGACACGGCAGCACGTCGTCGAACAACCGCCAGGAACGCGCCAAAGTCTCCCGCCGGCGCGCCTCGAACGCGGCCACTTGCGTCGCATCGACGGCGATTCCCAGCTCCGCAAGGAAACACTCGGTACGCCGGTGATGCATGACGCCGTAGTCCAGCTTCCCGGCGACGACGAGCGCCACATGCTCCTCGGTGATCAAGTCCCACAGCGGCCAGAGATCGCCGCGGCCGGTCAGCGCTTGCAACGTCCGCCGGATCGCGGCGGTGCAGTCGATCAAGGTGTCGTCGATGTCGAGACACACCAGCCGCAACTCGGGCGGCACCCACGGCGCCCGCCCGGAAGCGCCGGACGGCCAGGTTCTCGAGGGGGTCGGCGCTGCCGCGGCAAAATCCACCCAGTGAGGCTAGGGCACTCACCGCGTTCGCAACGCAGCCAAAAAGGTGATTGGCACTGCGCTGTTCCGGCGCACCAGACCTACTCCGGGTACTCAAAGTCGCCAACTCCTCCCCGCCCACTCGCCCGAACAGCCGTAGCCCAGCGGCCCGGCTGCTACCCCACGAATTCCCCTCCCCTCGACACCCCCGGCAGCCCACCTGAACCGCGCTCCCGAACACCCTGTTGAACAACGGCCACACCGAGCGCTTCGCACCATCCGGAAACCCCGACCACCGCCCGTCTCAGCCCCGAATCACCCACCGCATCACTCGAACAGCCGAGCAATTCGACACAAACCACACGCCACTCTCACCCCGCACCGAACGCCTGCTCTACGCACCGAAGCCACACTCCACACGCCACACATGGCATCGAGCACATCTCGCCCAACCCTCGCCGCCAATTGATCAAGCAACCCGCAAGCGCGACCCTCGACTCGCCGTGAATAGATCACCATCGCGCCTCACCTCACGACAGTCACACACCCCCACCGAGAGCAACTCGAAAAGCCTCTGCCCTCATTCGTTGACACACAGTAAAAATGCCACCAAATCATCAAAAACAGCCACCGAAAATGATCGATTCACAACCGCCGCACCACGTCGAGCACCCGGTAAGCACCACTCACCAACCTCAAAATACGCCACGAGCAAGGGGGTCAACCCAGCAGCCACGATTTCCAATTCACTATCCAAATCAATCCGAAAAGCCCCACTCGGCGCCGACAGCCGGATCGCCTCCAGCCCTCACCCGCGAGCTGCGCCCCTGCTACCCCCGCACGACCACCCAACCGAGTGACCACACAGCCCGAACGACCCCACGGCGACGGGACACCCCAGCCACTCGCCCGACCAGCCGATCCGCCGCCCACAGCCACCACCCTCACACTCCTCGGCGAAGAGATTCTCACTCCCCGGGTTGACGCCACCACTCTCCGAGGCGCATCCTTCCCTTATTCAACATACGATGAAAAGGGGAGCTGAGGGGAATGACCGAACACACGGGGTGCGTGATCGTCGGCGGTGGCCCGGCGGGCATGGTGGCCGGCTTGCTCCTGGCGCGCGCCGGCGTCGAAGTGACGGTCCTGGAGAAGCACGCGGACTTCCTGCGCGACTTCCGCGGGGACACCGTGCACCCGTCCACGCTCACGCTGCTGGACCAGCTGGGGTTGGGGGAAAAGTTCAACGCATTGCCGCACACCGAGGTACAGACGGTCGGCTTCCCGGTCGACGGTGGTGGCGTGATGAACATCGCCGACCTGTCCCGGCTGAAAGTGCCACACCCGTACGTCGCGATGGTGCCGCAGTGGGACTTCCTCGATCTGCTGGCCGAAGCCGCCCAGAAGGAGCCGACGTTCACCTTGCGACTCGAGACCGAGATGACCGGGCTGCTGCGTGCCGGCCGCCGTGTGTCCGGAGTGCGCTACCGCACCGCAGGCGGCACGGAAGGAACTCTCGAAGCCGACCTGGTCATCGCTGCAGACGGACGCTGGTCGCTGGCCCGCGAGTCAGCCGGGCTGGAACCACACGAATACGACACACCGTTCGACGCGTGGTGGTTCCGGATTTCCCGGTACGAAAACGAGCCCGGCGGCATGCTCGTCCCGCGGATACACAACCGCCGGTTCGCCATCCCCTTGCCACGCAAGGGCTACCACCAGATCGCCTATCTCGCGCCGAAGGGTGAAGACCTCCGAGCCGCCGGCGTCGAGAGCTTCCGCGAGAGCGTTGCCGATCTTTGCCCCGAGTTCGCCGACCGCACCCACGAGCTGAAGTCGATGGACGATGTGAAGTTCCTCAACGTCCGGCTCAACCGGCTGCACCGCTGGCACGTCGACGGACTGCTGTGCATAGGTGACGCAGCACACGCGATGTCGCCGGTCGGCGGCGTCGGAATCAACCTGGCAGTACAAGACGCAGTCGGCGCGGCCACCCTCTTGGCCGAAAGCCTTCTCCACGGCCGCCCGACGCCGAAGGAACTCGCGGCCGTACGCAGCCGTCGCCTCCTGCCGACGATCGCCGTCCAGACCCTGCAGCGGCTGCTGCACCGAGAAGTCATGCGCCCGGTAATGGCCGGCGAACGCAACCAGCCGCCACCGGCGATGGTCAAGCTCTTCACGCTTTTCCCGAGGCTGTCCGCCATACCGGCACACCTCCTGGGCGTAGGCTTCCGCCCGGAAACGGCGCCGCCCTTCGCCCGCCGACCGACGGAAGCTGCCGGCCGTTAAGCACCCGGCCGCCCGGTCAACCCACACCCGCCGCCCTCGCCACTCAACGGCGACAACCGCGGTCGCCACTCAGCGGCCACAACCACACCCGCCACGCGACGGCGACAACTGCAGTCACCGCTCGACGGCCGCAACCGCGGTCGCCACCGAATGGCCACAACCACAGTCACCACTCAACGGCCATAACCGCGGTCGCCGCCGAACGGCGCCAATTCGGCAGCGCAGCCCGGCGAACGCTCCGCCCGCCAAGCTCCCACCGATCCGGCCAACCACCCGTCCACCCGAAACCTAGGCCCGACCAGCCCGTCGCCACTCAGCGGCAACACCCGTGGGCGGCCGTCAGCAAGCTCCGAACTCCGCCCACGAACCCGGCCGACGCCCACCCGATCGCCGATTCGCCATTCAGCGGCAACAACCCCGGCCACCCAGGAACAGCGGCTCGACCAGGGAGTCGCCGCTGAACGGCAACGGCGGCCAAGACCATCACCGAGCAAAGCGGCCACGGCCCGGCAACTCCGGGACCGTGGCCGCACAACGGCGAAAACCTGGTCAGACGTCCTGCACCGGGTTGGTCAACGTGCCGATGCCGTCGATCGTGATCGACACCGACTGGCCGTCGACGATCGGGCCGACACCCTCTGGCGTGCCGGTCAGGATGACGTCGCCGGGCAACAGGGTCATCACCCGGGAGACGAACTCCACCAGTTCGGGCACCTTGTGCACGAGGTCGGAAGTCCGCCCGTCCTGCTTGAGTTCCCCGTCGACCTCGCTGCGCAACGCGAGATCGGCCGGGTCGGCCGACGTATCGATCCACGGGCCGAGCGGGCAGAACGTGTCGAAGCCCTTCGCCCGCCCCCACTGCCCGTCGGCCTTCTGAAGGTCCCGGGCGCTGACGTCGTTGGCCACGGTGTAGCCGAGGATCGCACTCGCCGCACGCGCCGCCGACACGTTCTTCACCGGCTGGCCGATCACGACCGCCAGCTCGCCCTCGAAATCGACCCGGCCGACGTCCGACGGTCGCCGGATCGGCACGTTCGGGCCGATGACCGTGGTGGACGGCTTGATGAACAGCATCGGCGCGGACGGCACCTCGTTGCCGAACTCCGCCGCATGCTTGGCGTAGTTCCGCCCGACGGCGATCACCTTCGACGGCAGGATCGGCGCGAGCAGCCGAACATCGGCGAGCGGCCACCGTTTGCCGGTGAAGTTCGGCTGGCCGAACGGATGCTCCGCGATCTCCAGCACCTGGGCATCGTCACCTTCGCCCTCGATCGAAGCGAACGCGACACCACTGGGATGAGCAATACGAGCTAGACGCACTCCCCCAGTCTACGGACGCCCACCGAAAACGTCGCACTCCGCGTGACCGAACGGCCCGCTCGCACCCGATTTGCGCGAACGGGCCGCTCGCAACACCGGTGACCTGGGCATCCCCACTCGATTCCGACGTGAACGGACCCCCCATCGCGATCAGCGCACGAACAGCGACCGCCACACCGGCGACCCAGCCCCGGACGGGCGAAACGCGTCCGGACAAGGACCACGATCGGACCGTCGAACACGCCCAGACCACAGAACGTCACCCATCCACGGTCACGAGACTCTTGTGTACCAGCGCATCACACAACGCCAGCCAGCTCGCCTCGACGATGTTCCCGTGCACACCGACCGTGGTCCAGGCGTGTTCGCCGTCACTGGTCTCGACGAGAACACGTGTCACCGCGTCCGTGCCCGGGTTCGACGGGAGAATCCGTACCTTGTAGTCCGCCAGCTCCACGCTGTCCAGCCAGGGCAGGTGCGGGCTCAGCGCCTCGCGCAACGCGGCGTCGAGCGCGTGCACCGGTCCGTTGCCCTCCGCGGTCGCGATCACCCGCTGCCCGGCGACGTGCACCTTCACTGTCGCCTCGGACACCACCTCGCCGTCCGGCCGGTGGTCGAGCACGACCCGGTAGGACTCCAGCTCGAACGGCGGGACCGGCGGCGGTTCCGCCGAGATGTGCTCGATCTCGCGCCGCAGCAACAATCCGAGCGAAGCATCGGCGGCCTCGAACGACCAGCCCTCCGACTCCAGTTCCTTGACCTTCCGCACCGCGTTCGTCAATGCTTCAGGCCGGCCGGCAAGGTCGACCCCGAGCTCACGTCCCTTGAGCTCAAGGCTGGCCCTGCCGGCCATCTCAGTGACCAGTACCCGCATGCCGTTGCCGACCGAAGCCGGATCAATGTGGTTGTACAGCAATGGATCCACCTTGATCGCACTCGCGTGCAGCCCCGCCTTGTGAGCGAAGGCCGACGACCCGACGTAAGCCTGGTGGGTGTCGGGTGCGAGATTGGCGATCTCGGCAAGGGCATGGGAGACCCGGGTGAGCTCGGCAATTCCTCCGGTCGGGAGGACCTCCATTCCGAGCTTGGTCACGAGGTTTCCCGCCACGGCGAACAGATCGGCGTTGCCGGCCCGTTCCCCGTAGCCGTTCGCGGTGCACTGCACGTGCGTCGCGCCGGCCTGCACCGCGGCGACGGAGTTCGCCACGGCGCAGGAAGTGTCGTCCTGGCAATGGATTCCCAAGCGAAATCCGGTTTTCTCCTTGATCTCGCGCACCGTTTCGGCCAGCCCCAGGGGAAGCCGGCCACCGTTGGTGTCACACAGCACGAGAACGTCCGCACCTGCGCCAGCCGCCGCGTCGAGGACCCGCAACGAGGTATCGGGAGACGCGGCGTAACCATCGAAGAAATGCTCGGCGTCGAGGAATACCCGTCGCCCCTCCCGAACGAGGAACGCAACCGTGTCGTGGACCATCGCGCACGCCTCGTCGACGTCGACCCGAAGCGCACGCTCGATGTGCCGCAAGTCCGACTTGGCCACCACCGTGATCACGGGCGCTTCAGCGTCGAGCAACGCCCGGACCTGGGGATCCTTCTCCGCCGTGGTACCCGCTTTTCGCGTGGCACCGAAGGCGACAAGAGCTGCGTGCTTCAGCGGCAGCTCGCCTTTCGCGGCCCGCGCGAAGAACTCGGTGTCCTTCGGAAGCGCGCCCGGCCAGCCACCCTCGATGAACCCGACGCCCAGCTCGTCCAGCAGACGAGCGACCGCCAGCTTGTCTGCGACGGAGTACGTGATGCCCTCGCGCTGGGCGCCGTCGCGCAGCGTCGTGTCGTAGAGGTGGAAAGCGTCACCGAGCGGTGTTCCGGCGGGCTCCGTGCGGGTCACGGCATACTCCTTGTGCTGGGCAGAACCTGTTTCAGGCAACAAAAAAACCTCCCGCATGGGTGCGAGAGGTTGCGCGCCGGAAGCTCTTGTGGAGCGTCTATCCGGCGCGCTCGGCGATAATGATCGAAGTGGCGGCCATGCCACGCATCATGCCACAGCTTCGCCCGGCGTCCAAGTGCCGGACGAAGCTTCCCACGATCTGAGCCACTTCAGCGACGCAGACCGGCCAGGTAACGACCGAACTCGACGACCGCGGACGCATTCCGCGGGCCTTCCACCAGTGCCGCGTAGGGCAGCGCGAAGAAGTGCCCGTCCCGGACGGCCGGGAGATCACGCACACCGGCCTTCGAACGCAAGAAGTTTTCTTTGTCCGCAACGGTTCCCACCTCGCCGCCGTAGTCGTTGATGAGGATGACATCGGGCGCGCGCTGGAGCACTGCTTCCCAGCTCACCGTCGTCCAGCTGTCGTCGACGTCGGCGAAGATGTTCACACCACCCGATTTGGTGATGATCTCGTCCGGTCCCGCGTTCCGCGCAGAGGTGAATGGCTGGTCACGGCCATCGTCATAAAGGAACACCTTGGGTTTCGGGCTCCCTGGCCGGATCGCGGCGGCCACCTCGTCGACCTGTTTGCGGTATTCTCGGATCAACTTCTCCGCACGATCACTGACCCCGAAGATCTTCCCCAGATTCTGCAGATCCGTGTACAGCGCGTCGAGCGGTGGCATGATGCCGCGCTGTTTGCCTACTCCGTTGCGGCAGGCCTCGGTCAGCTGGTAGCTGGCTATCCCCAGCTTGGCCAGCGTGTCCGGGGTGAAGCCGGTGCCTTCGGAGAAGCCGTAGCTCCAGCCCGCGAAGACGAGATCGGCGTCCGCGCCCTGCACCACCTCGCGGTTGATCTTCTCCGCGAGTTTGGGCACCTTGCCGAAGTCCGCCTTCCACGGCGACGAGGCGACCCCACCGGACTGTCCTTTGTCGACGACGTAACCGGCCATCCGCTCACCGAGCCCGAGCGCGAACATCAGCTCGGTGATCCCGATGTCGTTCGTCACCACGCGCGAAGGCGGCTTCTGGACGGTCATCGGCCGGCCGCAGTTGGTCACGGTCACCGGATAGCCGGGTGGCGCGGTGCCACTGTCCGCATCGGACACTTGGGCGCCACAACTCGTCACGGCGAGTGTGGCGACCAGGACCGTCGCGATCGTCTTACGCATGGCTGTCCTCCTGGGTTTCGAGCCGGTCGAACAACAACTGGGGACGTCCCGTGGCGGGATGCCGCACCACGGCTGCGTGCACCCCGAACACTTCGGCGAGCAACGGCGGGGTAAGTACCTGCTCGGGAGTGCCACTCGCGACGAGCCGGCCGTGGTCGAGGACGTGGACCGCGTCGCACATCGCCGCGGCCAGGTTCAGGTCGTGCAGAGCGGCCAGCACGGTCAAGCCGCTTCCCCGGACCAGCGTGAGAATTTCCAGCTGGTGGCGAATGTCGAGATGGTTGGTCGGTTCGTCAAGCACCAGGATCCGCGGTTGCTGGGCCAGTGCACGGGCGATCAGTACACGCTGCCGTTCGCCGCCCGACAAGGTCAGCACGCCGCGGTCCGCGAGGTGCGCGAGGCCCACTTGCGCCAGCGCCACATCGCACCATTGCCGATCGCCGGCGGTCATCCGGTCGAGCAGTCCGTGGTGCGGTAGCCGGCCCATCGCCACCACCTCGGACACGGTGAAGTCGAACTCCGTGTGGGATTCCTGGGCGACTGCGGCAATGGCCCGGGCCCGCGTCCTTGCCGTCATGCTCTCCAACGGCTTGCCATCGACGAGTACCGCACCAGCAGATGGCTTCAGGACCTGGTAAACAGCGCGCAGCGTGGTCGATTTGCCGCTGCCGTTCGGCCCGAGCAGCCCGACGAACCGGCCTTGCGACGCAGCGAGCGTCACGTCCTCGACCAGTGTCCGGCCGGCGGCGGTGACGCTCACGCCATTGAGCGAGATGTCCATTCACGCTCCTCCGAAGACATAAGCGCGTCGGCGCATCAGGATCAGGAAGGCGGGGACGCCGACCGCGGCGGTCAGCACCCCGATCGGCAGCTCCTCGGGCGCGGCGAGCACTCGCGCCGCGACATCCACCCACACCAGGAAAACCGCACCGGCCAGCGGCGCGACGAGAAGCACTCGCCGATGATCGGCACCGACGACGAGACGCACCAAATGCGGCAGGATCAGCCCGACGAAGCCGATCGCACCACTCACCGCGACGAGCACCCCGGTCATCGCGGAGCAGGCGACGAACAGGAACACGCGCAACCGCGTGACGTCCACCCCGAGCGTGGTCGCCGCTTCGTCGCCCATCGCGAGTGCGTTGAGCCGACCGGCCAAAGCCACCAGCAGGAACACCCCGGCCACGATCACGATGGCGGCGACCGGCAGCGCTCCCCAGTTCGCGCCGGCGAGGCTGCCGAGCAGCCAGAACAAGGCAGCTCGCGCGGCTTCACCGTTCGGCGCCTGAAACACCAGCACCGTGGTGATCGCGAAGAAACCTTGCGACAGCGCGGTACCGGTCAGTACGAGGCGCAGCGGGGTGAGCCCTTGCCTCGTACGGGCGACCAGGTAAACGATCGTGGTCGCCGCGAGCGCAGCCAGGAAGGCGCCGATCGACAGCGCGTAGATCCCCAAGGACGCGAATATGCCGAACAACGTGACTGCCGTGGCGCCGACCGACGCCCCGGACGAAATGCCGAGCACGAACGGCTCCGCGAGCGCGTTGCGCACCATGGCCTGCACCGCGACACCGACCGTCGCCAACCCGGCGCCGACGATAACAGCGAGTAGAACGCGGGGGAGGCGGATGTCCCAGATGATTCGATAGTGCCCCGCGTCCTCCGCGCCGATCGTCCCCCCGAACAGCCCGGCGCGGAGGAATGCCCACGTTTGAGTGATCGGCACCGCGACCGTTCCGATCCCGATCGCGACCACCACCGAGCCCAGAAGCGCAACCACCAACCCGATGAGAATCGGTGCCAACGGCCGTCGCCGCTGAACGGCGACTCGCTGGCCAAGCCCCCGCGGCGACGCTGACGAGACCGACACTGGAACGACCGGAGGCCCTCCTCCGACAGCGGCCGAAGTCGCCGCTTCCCCAGAGGGATCAGTACGAGCCGAGGCATCGGGGGACGCCTCCTCCGCCCCTGGGACGACCGGCGCGGCGCGACTTGGCTGTTCGCTTCCAGCCGAAACGGCAGAGTGCTGATCGCTGGCCGACCCGTTGTTGCCAGCCAGCGGCGACAACGCGGCAACACCGGTTTCGCCACTCCGCGGCGACGACCCGGCGTCACCGAGGTCGCCACCACCGACCGACGATGGCAGCGGGGGCAACGACGGTTCAAGCGCGACACCGTCGCCATTGAATGGCAACAGCCTGCGCAGGCCCCCGGCACCTCCGGACCGAGACGGGGCGGAACAGAAGTCATCGCCGCTCAACGGCGACGGCCTCCTCATGCCATCGGCACCCGCCGGCCGACTCGGAACCGACGCACCGTCATCTCCTCCGCTGTCCGGATCAGCTGACGGAGCGGAGCCGCTCGGGCCGTCGTCGCCGTTCAGCGGCGACGATCCGCTCACAACCCCAGCGTCGACCGGTAGCGGCGAAACACGCACGCCTTCATCGCCGTTCAACGGCGACGGTCCGCCAGCGTCCTCGGGCCGAGGCGGCAAGCCTGCGTCTTCGTCGCCGCTCGGTGGCGACAACTCGGTGACGTTGTGGTCCTTGGACGAAGGAGAAGGATCGGTGGGGACGGCGTCGCCGGTGAATGGCGAATCGCCCGGCGCGGTCTGGGGTGATGATGAAGGGTCCGTGCCCTCAGGTGGAAGGCCCGAGTGCGAGCGACGACGAGCAGAGGTCACCAAGTCGGCAGCATCGCTTGGGGATTCGCCGCTGGAGGGCGAAACGGCATTATCCACGGAGCCGGAGCCGGAGCCGGAGCCGGAGCCGGAGCCGGAGCCGGAACCGGAGCCGGAGCCGGAACCGGAACCGGAACCGGAACCGGAACCGGAACCGGAACCGGAACCGGAACCGGAACCGGAACCGGAACCGGAACCGGAACCGGAACCGGAACCGGAACCGGAACCGGAACCGAGGTCGGGATCCGAGCTGAGGTTCAAACCAGCCCAGGAGCCAGCACCAGAAGCGGACCCACGAACCGCCCCAGAACCTGAATCAGGACGAGGACCCGAGCCAGCGCCTGAACCCACGCCGGAACCCGAACCGCGGGCCACCCCGGAACCGGAACCAGGACCCGAACCGGAATTCAAACCAGCCCCAGAACCCGCACCAGAGGCAGCACCGCGAACCACCCCGGGACCGGGACAGCGGCCGGAAACGTGATCGGGACCAGGACCGGGATCGGCCGCGGAGCCGGTGACAGCACCGGACGCCGAGGCATCCGCGGGCGAAGGGTCGTCGGGAACCTGGCAAGAGTCTCGGGACGGCACCGTGGGAAACCCAATCTGTACCGGTCCGCGAGAGGAAGACGGCAGCCGTCCGTTCGGTGGGGAGCGAGGAGGCTGGTGTCGTCTCCCGCAGACCACGGCGGGAGGGGACAACGCTGGGGCTACAAGCCCCCGCCGGTGTCGGGCTCGCCTCCGCGAGTGGAGGCCTACCGTTGCGGGTCAGCGCCGGACTTCGACCGGTCTTCCGCGGCGGGGGTAGTGCGTGCAGCGGCTAGCCGGCGGAGCGCACTGTGTTTGACGACACCAGTGCGGCCAGCCGGTCGCCGATCGCCTGGGTGGCGCCCGGCGAGGCCTGATCGCGCGTGGCCAGGTCGAAGGCCACAGAGGCCTCGATGCGCCGCGCGGCTTCCTTCTGGCCGAGGTGGTCCATCAGCAACGACACCGACAGTACGGCCGCGGTCGGATCCGCCAGCCCCTGTCCCGCGATGTCCGGCGCGCTGCCGTGTACCGGCTCGAACATGCTCGGGTTGCGCCGGGTGATGTCGAGGTTCCCGCTGGCGGCGAGGCCGATACCACCGGTCACTGCGGCGGCGAGGTCGGTGATGATGTCGCCGAAGAGGTTGTCGGTGACGATCACGTCGAAGCGCGACGGGTCCGTCACGAGGTGGATGGTCGCGGCGTCCACGTGCGAGTACGCGACGGTGACGTCCGGATGTTCCAGCGACACCTCTTCGACGATGCGCGACCACAGGGAGCCCGCATGCTCCAGCACGTTGGTCTTGTGCACCAGCGTGAGGTGCTTACGAGGCCGCTCTTCGGCGCGGTTGAACGCATCGGCCACTACGCGCCGTACACCGAACGCGGTGTTGACGCTGATCTCGGTGGCGATCTCGTGCTCGGTGTCCTTGCGAAGCAGGCCGCCGTTGCCCGCGTACGGACCTTCAGTGCCTTCGCGCACCACCACCATGTCGATGTCGCCGCCCTCGGACAGGGGGCCGCGTACGCCGGGGTACAGCCGCGCGGGGCGCAGGTTCACGTGGTGGTCCATCTCGAAGCGCAGGCGCAGCAGCAGGCCGCGCTCGAGAATGCCGCTGGGCACCGTCGGGTCGCCGACCGCACCGAGCAGAATCGCGTCGTGCTGCCGCAGCTCGCCGAGCACCGATTCGGGAAGCAGCTCCCCGGTCGCGTGCCACCGGGCGGCGCCGAGGTCGTAGTTCGTGATCTCCGCCGACGGTGCTACTTCGCCGAGCACCTTCAGCGCCTCGGAGACCACCTCGGGCCCGATCCCGTCACCTGGGATCACCGCGAGCCGCATCCACACACCTCCGTAGCCCAGGCCATCGGGCACCCCGATGGCCCATACACACAACAACACCAGCAGGCGGAAGGTTACCGGCCGTAGACAAAACGCCGTAGCCGCACCACCCTTATGCCGCATCCTCCCACGGGGTGAGACACCCGTTCAGGGTAACGAAAACGGGGCTGTTCAGGCGGTATACCGCCTGAACAGCCCCCGTCACCAGGTTTTCGATCATACCCTGACACCTGGCCAGGTTCACCTGTTCAGGTGAACCTGGCCAGGTGAGCGGCACAGATCAGCCGTGCGAAACCTCGGATTCGATCCGCACCACCGACGCCCGCGTACCCGTGGCGTTGTGGTGTTCGAGCGCCAGCAGCCCCATCGGCTTGTCACCGGCGACAGATGCCTTGTTCCGGTTGACCACCAACGCCGAACCCGGCTTCGCGACGTACGTCAGCGCTGCGTCGCCGCCGCCCTGCACTGCGTACGCCGGCGCAAGAGCATCGAACGACAGTGGCGTCTTGACCGAGTCGATCAGCCCATCGGAAACGCCAGGAGCGGTGTAGAAGCCATTGACGCCGACGGTGTAGCTGATCCGGTGCGAAGCCGCCTTCGGGTCGATCCCCAGCGCGGCGATGCTGACCGGCAACACCATCACGTTGGAATCGAACACGTTGGTGTCCACGTCGCCGAGTTGCCCGTTGATCGCCTGCAAGTCAACCCGGGGGTTGTTCGGCTTGGTCAACGACACTGTGCTCGCGAAGAGCGCATCGGTGCCCGCCGACTTCGTCACGTAGGTTTCGAAGTCCGGTTTCCCGTCACCGTTCGTGTCGATGTCCACGAACGGCACAGTGTTGCTCCCCAGGTTCGCGAAGTCGCTCCAGGTGGAGATCCCGAACGCCAGTGTTGCCTTCTCCGGTTCGCCCTGCGCCTTCGCGAGCGACGCTGTTGACGCCGCACCGATGTAACGCAGGTCGCCGCCCTTGGCAGTGCGGTTCAGCGTGCAGTCGGAGGTGACGTGCGCGTCGCACTCCGGCAGCTGAGGAGATTCCGCCTGCAGCTCGAGCATGCTGATCAGCGACCGATACCGCTGTGCACCATCGCCCTGGTCGATGCCCTTACCGCCGAGATTCAGCACCGCCTGGTCAGCGTCGCCGTTGAAGCGCACACCAGTGGGCGTAGTGATCGCCGAGACCGGCTTCGGCGCCGAGTAGACCGCAACACGCAGCGGCACTGTAGCGCCGTTCTTCGGCGTGAACGCGACACGGCCCGAAGCGTCGGCGACGAACTGCCGCGCCGCCCCGGACTGCGTCGCCTGCATCGTCGGATCCATGACCTTGCGCAGCGCCTTCGGGTCGGCGATCTGAAGCGTCACCTTCACCGTCGCGGCACCACGCGGGCCCACCTTCACCGACTTCTTGTCGAGCGTGTACTCGACACCGGGAAGGCTGTTCACTGCTTCGTATCCGACGGAGTACTCCACCGGCTTGACGCCCTTGTTGACCACCTTGACCGTCTTGCTGACGGTAACCGGCCCGGCAGCCTCGACCGTCCCGAAGGTGACGCTCACCGCGCCAGGATCGTCCTGCACGTACGTGAGCACCTGGTTGTCGAGAGCCGCCCTCGCGTCAATACGGCCGGTACCGACACGTTGCGGAGCATAGGTGTGCCCCTTGCCGTCGGAGACGTCATGCGCGGCAGTGCCGACGACGTCCGCCTTGACCTCCTCGACATTCCATTCCGGATGAGCCTGGCGGACCAGCGCCGTGATACCCGAAGCGTGCGGTGCGGCCATCGACGTGCCGGTCTTGACACTCCTGCCGTTGCCACTGCCACGCAGCGCCGAAGTGATCGTGTCCCCGGGTGCGGCGACGTCCGGCTTGACTGCCGGGCCACGCCCGCCCCGCGACGTGGACGAGCTCACCGTATCCACAATGGACTGATCGTAGGTCTGCAGGGAGGTGCGGCCGTCCCCGAAGAGCCGGACGTTCAGCGTCCCCGCGGCCAGCCCCGGCCGCATCGCCGCGGTCGCCTTGCCCGTGAACTGGAACATCGGAACCCCGGCGTTGCCTGCGATTCCGGCGGCCGGGTGCTCCAACGTGGACGAAAGGAGGACGCCCTTGGCTCCGGCCGCTTGCGCGTTGTTCGCCCGTGCGGCGGATCCGCACGGACGGGTGGCGTCGTTGTCGTCCCACTCCAGCCAGGCGATCTTGCCGGCGACCTTCGCCTTGTCCTCGGCCGAGTACTTGGCACAGCCTGCCTTGTTGTCCACGGACAGCGGAACCACCTGAGCAGCCAGGTCGAGCGTGTCGTAGCCGGTGTAGTCCTGGCTGTACTGACCGGGCTGCCGTCCGGTGATCGGGGCCGTAGTCTCCACGGCGTCCTTCAGATCGCCCGCGTCGCGGGTGTTGGCGACGCTGAGGGCCTCCGGCGTGTTGCTCGGCGAGCCGGCGATGTCGTTGAGGTCACCACCGTTGCCCGCGGAGATCACCGGGACCACGCCGTTCTGGGCGAGCTTGCGCACGAACAGCGAGTCCGGGTCGTCCGGTGCGCCGAAGTCGCTGCCCAGTGACAAGTTCACCACATCGAGGTGATCGGTGAAGTCGCCGTCGCCATCCGGGTCGAGCGCCCAGTCGAGCGCCTGCGAGGTGACGTTGGTGGAACCCTTGCACCCGAACACCTTGATGGCGTACAGCAAAGCCTTCGGTGCGGTGCCCGGGCCGATCCGCATGTCCTCAAGCTTCTTCTTGTTCAGCTTCCGGTAGTCACCGGTGAACGTGCTGCCGTCCGCATTGATGCCGAAGCCCGCGATGGTGCCGGCGACGTGCGTACCGTGTTCGCCGCACGCGATGGGATTGGGGTCGGGCGCCGGTGTCTTCGAACCGTTCTTGCCCTCGGAATCGTATTTGTCGCCGACGAGGTCCGTACCGCCGACCACTTTGGCGTTCGGGAACAACAGCGTCGGCTTGGTTGAGTCGACCGACTTGAAAGCCTCCGGCGTACCAGGGCCGCCGAAGTCTGCGTGGGTGTAGTCGATACCGTCATCGATCACGCCGACGCGGACGTTGTCGCCGAATTTGCCAGTTTTTTGCCAGCTGTCGAGTGTGTTGGTGAGTTGCTCGGCGCTGGCGTTAGTACGTGTCTTCGGAACCACTGTGCGCACGGAAGCCACGTCAGGGCGCTTCGCGAGTTCACGGATCTTCGCCGCGTCCGCTGTCACCACTGCACCAGCGACTGCGTTGGACGTCTGCGTGACCAGTTTCGTGCTCGCGTCTGCGGTACGAAGCTGTCCGACGACGGAGCTGACGGCGGCGGCAACGTCATTCTTCGCGGCACGCGCAGCCTGCTTCGCCTTCTCCTTGCCCTTGCTCTCCTCGGCCTTGAAGGCGTCCACGGCCGGCTTTTTCGCCAGCTCCACGAACGCGGTGATCTCGCCCTGCGCAGCGCCCAGCCGCGACGAGAGCTTGCCCTGGAAACCGGTGGAGTCGACCTTCGCAGGTGCGACTGGATCAGCGAGCGGCGCGGCCTGCGCGGACGCGGATGGCACACCGGCGACAGCCGCCGTCAGCACCACCGCGGACCCCAAAGCCGCCGACCGAGCTGCCCATCTGGGCAACCGGGTTCTGCTCATGAGTACCCAACCCCTTACCCGAGGCACGGATCATGAACCTGCTCGCACTCCGCACGACACACCCCCGACAGGTGAGCGCGAACGCCGCGCCGTGCCCTACGGCGCGTGATTCAGCCTCGCGCGACAGAACCTAACCGCCCGAAACACCTACTTTCGTGCCGAATATGGGCCGTTATGCGAATGTTGCGGGTCAACATGCGCAGGAAAAGGCGACCGGCCCCTCACCCACCAGGGGTAAGGGGCCGGCCGCGGTCGCGAACTAGCTGAAGTCGACAGACCGAATGATGTGTGCTCCGACCGTGGCACCGATCGGCTCCAGCACATTGCTGTCCACGCCGCGGTCGACGCGCAGCAGCATCACCGCGTCGGAGCCGTCGGTGGTCTGGCTGATCTGCGCCGCCTCGATGTTGATCCCGGCCTCGCCGAGCAGGGTGCCGACGCGGCCCATCACCCCCGGCCGGTCCGGGTACTCGAGCAGCAGCACGTCGCCCTCGGCCCGCAGATCGAAGTGCCGGCCGTTGACCTCGACGATCTTCTCGACATCGTCCTTGCCGGTGACCGACCCGGACACGGTCAGCGTGGTGCCGTCGCCGTGCACCGCGCGCACGGTGACCAGGCTGCGGAACTTCGGGCTCTCCGTCTCGGACACGAGGTCCACCTGCACGCCCAGTTCCTCGGCCAGCCGAGGCGCGTTGACGAAGGTGACCTGGTCGTCCACGACACCGGTGAAGACCCCGCGCAACGCGGCGAGCTGCAGCACCGAGGTGTCCTCACTGGACAGCTCGCCCTTGACCGACACCGTCACCGAGGTCGGCGCCTTCGGGTTGAGCGCGGTGAGCACCTGGCCGAGCTTCTGGGTGAGCGACAGGTACGGCCGCACGTGCTCACCGACCGAACCGCCTCCCGACACGTTCACCGCGTCCGGCACGAAGTCCCCGCGCAGCGCGAGCAGCACGGACCGTGCCACGTCGGTGCCCGCGCGGTCCTGCGCCTCCGCGGTGGAGGCGCCCAGGTGCGGCGTGACCACGACGTTCGGCAGCTCGAACAGCGGGCTGGCCGTGGTCGGCTCGGTGACGAACACGTCGATGCCGGCGCCGCCGACGTGCCCGCTGCGGATCGCCTCGGCCAGCGCGTCCTCGTCGATCAGCCCGCCGCGGGCCGCGTTGACGATGATCACACCCTGCTTGGTCTTCTTGAGGGCCTCGGCGTCGATCAGGCCCTTGGTCTCCGGCGTCTTGGGCAGGTGGATGGAGATCGCGTCGGCGCGGCCCAGCAGCTCGTCGAGAGTGACCAGCTCGATGCCGAGCTGCGCGGCCCGGGCGGCCGAGACATAGGGGTCGTAGGCGATGAGCTTGGTGCCGAACGCCGCAAGCCGCTGGCTGACCAGCTGGCCGATCTTGCCGAGGCCGACCACGCCGACGGTCTTGCCGTTGATCTCGACCCCGGAGAACGAGCTCCGCTTCCACTCGCCGCCGCGCAGGCTCTGGTCCGCGGCGGGCACCCGGCGGGCGACCGAGAGCAGCAGCGCGACCGCGTGCTCGGCGGCCGAGACGATGTTGGAGGTCGGTGCGTTGACCACGAGCACCCCCCGCTCGGTGGCGGGCGGGATCTCGACGTTGTCCAGGCCGACCCCGGCGCGCGCGACGACCTTGAGCTGCGTGGTCGCGGCCAGCACCTCCGCATCCACCTTGGTGGCGGACCGGACCAGGAGCGCGTCGGCGCTCTTCACCGCCTCGAGCAACGCGGGACGGTCGGTTCCGTCCACCTGCCGGACCTCTACCTCGTCACCGAACACACTCAGCACGGAGGGCGCGAGCTTCTCCGCGATGAGGACGACGGGTTTACTGGGCTTGGTCACGATGCGGCTCCCACTATCTGGTCACGAAATCCAGGACGCTCTCCTTCGGCGCACGCCGTTGTGCCCGGATGCGCGGAGTTTAGCCCGGACGACCGGCAGCGCGCGCCCTGCGTTGGCCACATGCCCGTAATGCCGTGGCAACACGGCCCCGGCGCCGGGTCACGTCGATCACTGCGGGCGGTCCCTGGATGCGGTGCGCGGCAACGGAAGGATCTTCCCCGGTGGATCACCGTGGGTGTACCGGAAGAAGTGCACAATGCCGTCCATTGGATGAGATGATCCGACCGGGCATGGAATTATGCTTGCTTTGTCCGGTATTGGCCTGGCGGGCCGTTCGCGAAAGCACCCGGATCGAGTGCTCGGTGCTCCCCCGCTTGCCGCTGTTCGGCAACACCCTCAGCCTCCG
Source organism: Amycolatopsis panacis (assembly GCF_003600245.1). Lineage (NCBI taxonomy): Bacteria > Bacillati > Actinomycetota > Actinomycetes > Pseudonocardiales > Pseudonocardiaceae > Amycolatopsis > Amycolatopsis panacis. Next base: position 114,431 of record NZ_QZFV01000043.1, on the reverse strand, counting down.
CCGGCGGTCCCTCGACCTGAACATCGGCAGTGTGCAGCGTCCCATTCAGCACGACCCCTCACGTGCACGATGTTCGTCGCCGATGGGCAGCACCAAGGTGGTGGACACGTTAGAGTGACCCTCGAGCGGCCGGGGCCGCGCCCAGTCCGTGAAAAGGGCCGAGTCCACTCCACGAACGACACGTCGCCCGAGTTGTTCCTTCTTCCCGGCCCGGTGCCTGCGGACCACGGTCTCAAGCGGGAAAGAAGGGCTTCGGATGCACGCTCTGCCGGCGAAACCGGATCTCGGACAGCTGCGCAAGCAGGCCAAGGACCTCGCCCGGGAGAACGCGGTTGCGTTGTCCGAAGCGCAGTTCCGGTTGGCCCGTGACCACGGATTCCCCAGCTGGCCACGGCTGGTCGCCTACGTCCGCCGCGTCGTGGACCACGGGCCGGATCTCCAGCACTTGTACCGCTCGGACGTGAGGTACTACCGCGAGCGCGCGGACGGTCTCGCCGCTTGCCTGATACCCCGCCCTGGCGTTACCCACCGCGATGCCAGCCGATCGCCGTCCCAAGCCGCCATCCGGCACTGATCGCCACCGCACGGACCGACCGTCGCCCCCTGCCCGCATTGCTGGCACCGCCCGCTCAAGTACCGGCCATCGGTCCTGGCAAACCGCGAAAAGCAGCTTTGAGCAGGGATTCGCCATTGAGTGGCGACGGCAGGAGACACCGCACCTTCAGTTGTCGCCCCCCAGCGGCAACGGCCGAAGCCATGACCAACCGGCCGCCACCCGACGGCGATGACCGACACCACCGCATCGCCACTCAACGGCAACAGCGGCGACCAGAGCATCCGAACCGTCGCCGTCTGGCCGTTCAACGGCGACTGTCGACCCCTCGACAATCCGCGCGTCGCCACCAAACGGCGAGGCCAGCATCACGCGATTCCACATGTCGCCACCAAGCGGCAACAGCCAGACCCGCACCGCCGCTCAGAGGCAACCGCCGACGCGACGACAGCCATCCCGCCTCTCGACGGCAAAGGCGATCGTCATCCGTTCGTCGCCGCCCAATGGCAACAGCCGCCTCCTGTAGCCGCCGAACGGCAACAGAAGCCACGGGACCCCGACCGTCGGCGCTCAAAGGCAACTCACCTCAGAAGCCCAAGCTGTCGCCACCCAAAGACCAGACTGCCCTCACCACTCCACCATCAAGACCACCATCCGTCGAACACACTCACCCGCCGCGGTGAACCATCGCCACACAGCGGCAACCCGCCGCCCCAGGACAAGCCGCTACCCCCACCACAGCTTCCGGCCAGCGACCCGAAGCCAACCAGAACCACCGGCCACCGCCCACCAGGAGCCGTCGCCGTTTTTCGGCAAAAGCACCCCGACCTGCCAATCCGGCGAGGGGCAACACCCTCATCCAGCACCCCGCCACCCGCGGACCATGGGCAAACCCGTCACCTGGCAGCCCGGTCCTCCGGCAACTCGAACTCCCCGGCCAGCACACCCTTCGTGAACGCATTCCACTCCGAAGGCGTGAAAATCAGAACCGCCCGGTCCGGATCCGTCGGCTGTCGAAGAGCCACGTAGGTGACACCGTCGGTATGCGGGACGAGGGCGTATTCAGCACAGTGCTCCAGCGTCGCACCTGCCGGTTGGGCACGGGTCCAGACGGCGCCGGCGAGGTCAAGCTCGTGCCGGATGTGCACCTTGTCGTCGGCAGGCCGGTCGCTCATGATCAGAGCGTATCCGTCGCCTGGCGGAAACCGGCCCACGGACGGCGAAGGCCCCTCACCCGGCGGGACGTGCGGGTGAGGGGCCGGTGAAAATCGCTCAGGCGGTCTCGGTGATCGGCCGGTCCACCCACGACATCAGACCGCGCAGCTTCTTGCCGGTCTCCTCGATCGGGTGCCGGTCGCCCTTCTGCTCGAGTTCGATGAACTTCGGGCGGCCCGCCTCGTCCTCGGCGACCCATTCGCGGGCGAACGTGCCGTCCTGGATCTCGCCGAGGATCTTCTTCATCTCCTCCTTGACCGCGGGCGAGATCACGCGCGGGCCGCGGGTGAGGTCGCCGTACTCCGCGGTGTCGGAGATGGAGTAGCGCTGCCGTGCGATACCGCCCTCGTACATGAGGTCGACGATCAGCTTCAGCTCGTGCAGCACCTCGAAGTATGCGATCTCCGGGGCGTAACCCGCCTCGGTCAGCACCTCGAAGCCGGTCTGCACCAGCGCCGAAGCACCACCGCACAGCACAGCCTGCTCGCCGAAGAGGTCGGTTTCGGTCTCCTCGGTGAAGGTCGTCTTGATGACGCCCGCGCGGGCGCCGCCGATGGCGGCGGCGTAGGACAGGGCCAGCGCCTGCGCGTTGCCCGAGGCGTCCTGCTCGACCGCGATCAGGCAGGGCACGCCCTTGCCGTCCACGAACTGGCGGCGGACCAGGTGGCCCGGACCCTTCGGGGCGACCATGGCCACGTCGACGTTGCCCGGCGGCTTGATCAGGTCGTACCGGATGTTGAAACCGTGCCCGAAGAACAGCGCGTCCCCGTCCTTGAGGTTCGGCGCGATGTGCTCCTCGTAGATGAAGCGCTGTTTGGTGTCCGGGGCGAGAATCATGATCACGTCCGCCTCGGCCGCCGCCTCGGCGACGGTCAGCACGCGCAGGCCCTGCTCCTCGGCCTTGGCGCGGGACTTCGACCCCTCCTGCAGGCCGATCCGGACGTCGACACCCGAGTCGCGCAGGCTCAGCGAGTGGGCGTGGCCCTGGCTGCCGTAGCCGATCACGGCGACCTTGCGACCCTGGATGATCGACAGGTCGGCGTCGTCGTCGTAGAAGATTTCCACTGCCATGGGGGGTACTACTTCCTTTCCTGACTACACAGAAATCAGCGGGGTGAGGTGGCGGTGATCGAGCGGGCCCCGCGACCCACCGCGACCATGCCGGACTGCACGAGCTCCCGGATGCCGTACGGCTCGAGCATCCGCAGCAGTGCGCCGATCTTGTCCGACGTCCCGGTCGCCTCGACGGTGAGCGCCTCCGGCGAGACGTCCACCACCTTGGCGCGGAAGAGCTGGACGGTCTCGAGCACCTGGCTGCGTACCGTGGCGTCCGCCCGGACCTTGACGAGCAGCAGTTCCCGCTGCACCGCGACGCCCGGTTCCAGTTCCACGATCTTGATCACGTTCACCAGCTTGTTGAGCTGCTTGGTCACCTGTTCGAGCGGTAGCTCTTCAACGGCGACCACGATCGTCATACGGGACACCTCGGGGTTCTCCGTGGGCCCGACGGCGAGGGACTCGATGTTGAACCCGCGGCGGGAGAACAGGCCGGACACCCGGGCGAGCACACCGGGCTTGTTCTCGACCAGCACGCTCAGCGTGTGCACAGTCATGCGTCTTCTCCCTCCGCGACCGCGGTGGCTTCCTGCGAGACCTCGTCGTCGTCGAACAGCGGCCGGATGCCGCGCACGGCCATGATCTCGTCGTTGCCGGTGCCCGCGGCCACCATCGGCCACACCTGGGCATCCTTCCCCACGACGAAGTCGATCACGACGGGGCGGTCGTTGATCTCCATCGCCCGCCGGATGGTGGCGTCGACGTCATCCTTGGTCTCGCAGCGCAGACCGGCGCAGCCCAGCGCCTCGGCCAGCAGCGCGAAATCCGGGATCCGGTGCTTGTGCGTACCGAGATCGGTGTTGGAGTAGCGCTCCGAGTAGAACAGGTTCTGCCACTGGCGGACCATGCCCAGGTTGCCGTTGTTGATCACAGCCACCTTGATCGGCGCGCCCTCGATGGCGCAGGTGGCCAGTTCCTGGTTGGTCATCTGGAAACAGCCGTCGCCGTCGATCGCCCACACCTGCGTGCCGGGCAACCCGAACTGCGCGCCCATCGCGGCAGGCACCGCGAAGCCCATGGTGCCGAGCCCACCGGAGTTGATCCACGTACGCGGCTTCTCGTACTTCACGAACTGCGCGGCCCACATCTGGTGCTGGCCGACCCCCGCCGTGTACACCGCGTCAGGCCCGGCCAGCTCGCCGATCCGCTCGATGACGTACTGCGGCGACAGCGAACCGTCGTCCGGCCACTCGTAGCCCATCGGATAGCTCTCGCGCCACGAGTCGACCTGCGTCCACCAACCGCTGAGGTCGGGGGCGCCGTCATGCTCGAACTCGGCCCGGACCGCGGCGATCAGCTCGGTGATGATCTCCTTGCAGTCCCCCACGATCGGCACGTCGGCCTTGCGGTTCTTGGAGATCTCCGCGGGGTCGATGTCCGCGTGCACGATCTTCGCTTCCGGCGCGAACGACGAGAGCTGGCCGGTGACCCGATCGTCGAACCGTGCGCCGAGCGCGATTAGTAGGTCCGCGCGCTGCATCGAGGCGACCGCGCCCACCGAGCCGTGCATTCCGGGCATGCCGACGTGCTGACGGTGCGAATCGGGGAACGCCCCGCGGGCCATCAGCGTGGTGGCGACCGGCATGTCGGTCAGCTCGGCGAGTTCGAGCAACGCCTCGGCGGCCTCCGCCTTGATCACGCCACCGCCGACGTAGAGCACGGGGCGACGCGCCTCGGCGATGAGCTTCGCCGCTTCGCGGACCTGCTTGCCGTGCGGCCGCAGCGTCGGCCGGTAGCCGGGCAGGCGCAGCTCGGGCGGCCAGGAGAAGGAGGTCATCTCCTGCAGTACGTCCTTGGGGATGTCGACCAGCACCGGGCCGGGCCGTCCGGTGGCGGCCAGGTGGAACGCCTCGGCGATCGCCTGCGGGATCTCGGCCGGGTCGGTGACCAGGAAGTTGTGCTTGGTCACCGGCATGGTGATGCCGCAGATGTCGGCTTCCTGGAACGCGTCGGTGCCGATCAGCGCCCGCGACTGCTGCCCGGTGATGGCCACCACCGGCACCGAGTCCATGTTCGCGTCGGCCAGCGGGGTGACCAGGTTCGTGGCGCCCGGCCCGGAAGTGGCCATGCAGACGCCGACCTTGCCGGTCGCCTGTGCGTAACCGGTCGCGGCGTGCCCGGCGCCCTGTTCGTGCCGCACCAGGATGTGCCGCACCTTCGTGGAGTCGAGCAGCGGATCGTAGGCGGGGAGGATCGTGCCACCCGGAATACCGAAAACGACCTCGGCGCCGACCGCCTCGAGCGAGCGGACGAGCGACTGCGCGCCGGTAACCCGTACCGGGGTACCGGCCGGGGGAGTCGGCTTCGGACGTGCTCCGGGGACTGCGGGCGCGGTCGGCCCGGGCTTCGCGTCGCTGTGCGACGTGGCACTGGTCATCGGTTCTGCCTCGTGGGTTCTCGGTGTCACTCGTTCGGGTAGGTCGGGGGCGGTACTGCCGGTCGAAACCGGTCCAACGCAACAAAAAACCCTCGCCGACCGAAAGGTCGCACGAGGGTCGCGCGTCGACGCAGCGGACTCTTCCTAAGCGTCGACGCGCTGAGGAAGTACGAGGCCGGTCTGCGGTGTCACGGCGGTGACGGTAGCCGGGCCACGGGTCGAGTGTCAACTGTACGGGACGGCGATTCCGCATGCTGGACGGCCAGTACTGCTCCCGGCGGACCCGGGCGCAACCCGCCACGACCGGCGGTGCACCATTTCCGGGTGGCCGAAAAAGAGCAGGACCAGCGCGCGGAAGAGGGCCGGAAGGCTGTGTTCCGGATTCCCAGCACGGCGTATCTCGCGATCGGTCTGCTGACCGTCTGTGTGACTCCGGTCGCACTCGGCGAGATCGGCGGATTCCAGTGGCTGTACGTCTTCCCGCTCGCCCTGCTCGTGTTCGTCGCGCGCACCCGTACGGTCGCGACAAAGGAGGGCATGAACGTCCGGACCGTCTTCGGCAAGCGCGACCTGCCGTGGTCGTCACTCAAGGGCTTGGCGATCACGAACAAGGCGCGCGTACGCGCTGTCCTCGGCGACGACACGCAGGTACCACTTCCCACCGTGCGTACGCGGCATTTGCCGGTACTGGCGCTGGTGAGCGAGGGCAAGATCAGGGACCCGTCGGGCGTACTGAGCGACGACGAACTGAAGGCGGACGCTTCGAGCAAGAAGCCCGCAGAGGACGAATCGCAGAAGGCGGCGGACGAGACCGCGCCGCCCGAGGGCGAACCCAAGGAGTAGAATTGGTAGGACCAGTTTGCGGGGCAGTCTCGTGACCCCGCCTGGACCTGCCTTCTGACCTGGGAGAATGCCGTGCCGCACCTCCGTTCCCGGACCACCACCCACGGTCGCAACGCGGCGGGCGCACGCTCGCTCTGGCGCGCGACCGGAATGACCGACAGCGATTTCGGCAAGCCGATCGTCGCGATCGCCAACTCCTACACCCAGTTCGTGCCCGGCCACGTGCACCTCAAGGACCTGGGCGAGATCGTCGCGGAGGCGGTTGCCGAGGCGGGCGGGATCGCCCGCGAGTTCCACACGATCGCAGTCGACGACGGTATCGCCATGGGCCACTCCGGCATGCTGTATTCGCTGCCGTCGCGGGAAATCATCGCGGATTCCGTGGAGTACATGGTCAACGCGCACCAAGCCGACGCGCTCGTGTGCATCTCCAACTGCGACAAGATCACCCCGGGCATGCTGAACGCCGCGATGCGGCTCAACATCCCGACGGTGTTCGTGTCCGGCGGTCCGATGGAAGCGGGCAAGGCGGTGGTCGTGGAAGGCGTCGCACACGCGCCGACCGACCTGATCACCACCATCGCAGCGTCGGCGAACTCCGCTATCGACGAAGACGGCCTGTCCGAGGTCGAACGCTCCGCCTGTCCCACCTGCGGTTCGTGCTCGGGCATGTTCACCGCCAACTCGATGAACTGCCTCACCGAAGCACTCGGGCTTTCCTTGCCCGGCAACGGTTCCACCCTCGCCACGCACGCCGCTCGCCGTGCGCTGTTCTCCGGCGCCGGGCGCACCGTGGTCGAACTGTGCAAGCGCTGGTACGGCGAGGACGACAAGTCGGCGCTGCCCCGCTCGATCGCGACGAAGGCGGCCTTCGAGAACGCGATGGCGCTCGACATGGCCATGGGCGGCTCCACCAACACGGTGCTGCACATCCTCGCCGCCGCGCAGGAAGGCGAGATCGATTTCACGATCAGCGACATCGACGCCATCGGCCGGCGGGTGCCGTGCCTGTCGAAGGTCGCGCCGAACTCCGATTACCACATGGAGGACGTGCACCGCGCCGGCGGAATCCCGGCCATCCTCGGCGAATTGCACCGGGGCGGGCTGCTGAACACCGACGTGCACTCGGTGCACTCCCCCGACATCGACTCCTGGCTGGCCAGCTGGGACATCCGCGCCGAGTCCCCGTCCGAGACGGCCCTCGAACTGTTCCACGCAGCCCCGGGTGGAGTCCGCACCACACAGGCGTTCTCCACCGAGAACCGCTGGTCGGCACTCGACACCGACGCCGCCGCCGGCTGCATTCGCGACATCGAGCACGCCTACACGAAGGACGGCGGCCTGGCCATCCTGCGCGGCAACCTCGCCGAGAACGGCGCCGTGATCAAGGCCGCGGGCATCGACGAGGACCTGTGGCACTTCGAGGGCCCCGCGCGTGTGCTGGAAAGCCAGGAGGAGGCCGTTTCGGCGATCCTCAAGAAGGAGATCCAGCCCGGCGAGGTCCTGGTGATCCGGTACGAAGGCCCGGCCGGCGGCCCCGGGATGCAGGAGATGCTGCACCCGACGGCGTTCCTCAAGGGCTCCGGCCTCGGCAAGAAGTGCGCCCTGATCACCGACGGCCGGTTCTCCGGCGGCTCATCGGGCATCTCGGTCGGGCACATCTCTCCGGAAGCCGCGGCCGGCGGCCTGATCGGCCTGGTGGAGAACGGCGACCGGATCGTCCTGGACATCCACGAACGCCGTCTGGAACTCCTCGTCGCCCCGGAAATCCTCGCCGAACGCCGGGCGAAGATGGACGCCGCCGAACGTCCTTGGCAGCCGAAGGAACGTCAGCGCCCGATCACCGCAGCGCTTCGTGCCTACGCCCGGATGGCCACCTCCGCCGACACCGGTGCCGTCCGGGATCCGAGCCGCTGAACCACTCCTTCAGCTATTTCGCCATTCGCGCTGGGCCGCGCACTTCCCTATGGGGTGCGCGGCCCTTTTGTCCGTCGGTGTTGCCCTCCAGTGGCGACGACAGCGTCGCCCCCAAGTTGGCCACCGCACTCTCGATCACCGCTCCAGATCTCCGGTCGTCCGATCTCCGGTCGTCCGATACGACCCGACACCGATTGCCTGGAGCCTGGCGTGATCGTCACCCACCGTTCGCGATCACTCCCATCCCCTGCAGTTCCGTCGCCACCTGACGGCGAAACACCGAAGAACCCCAGGTCAAAGCCTGTTGCCAAAAAACGGCAACACCCGTCCAGACCCGCAACGGCCACCGAATGACGACGGAGTGGCCCGCCACCGATGATCATTACGTCAGACGATCAACGCGTCAGGACGATGACCACCACGGACGCAGCCGCCGCCAGCAGCAGCGAGATGAACCCCAGGGGCAACGGCCGTTTCCGCCACGGGGTGTTCGTCTCCAGCGAAATACGACCCGAACCGGTGAAGATCAACGTGAGTGCACACAGTCCGAGCAGCAACTCGAATTCCCAGCCCTGCCCGGTCCCCAGGAAGAAACCACCGTGGAACTTCGCGTAGACGGCGTTCGCCGCGACCCCGAGCAGTCCCGCCGCCGCGAGCGGCGTGAACAGGCCGACGATCACCAGCGCGCTACCCGCGACCTCGGTGACCCCGGTTACCCAGGACAGCAGCGTGGTCTGCTTGTGGTACCCGTACATTTCGAGCACGTGTGCGAACCCGCCGACGCCCGGACCGCCGAATACGCCGAACAGATGCTGGAGACCGTGCGCGCCCATGATCGCGCCCAGCCCCAACCGCAGGATGAGCAGGCCGAAACCGAGACCACCCTGGCGCGATTCGCCGTAATCGTTGTTCTCGGATTCCTCGACGCCGGACAGCAGGCTGGTCTGGTGGTCATCCCCTTGACTGGTCACGCGCGAAGAGTAAGCGATCCAGACGTCCCCCGCGACCGAGCACGCCGAGGTCAGGGGCCATTTCAGGGTTTACCCGGAGGCAGTCAGTATTCACCGTGGACGAGGTTGTCCGGCAACTCCCCGCCGGCATACCGGGCGATCTCCGCCGCGGCCACTGCGTACGAACGCCGCCGGACCCCGTGCACCGCCCCGCCGACGTGCGGGGTGAGCACGACCCCGGGCGCAGTCCACAGTGGGTGTTCCGCAGGCAGTGGCTCCGGTTCCGTCACGTCGAGCGCCGCTCGCAGCCGCCCCGCGGTCACCTCCGCAACCAGCGCGTCGGTGACCACCACCGGCCCGCGAGCAGCGTTGACAAGGACAGCACCATCCCGCATCGAAGCAAGAAACCGGGCGTCGACCATGCCCCGGGTATGCGAGGTGAGGGGGACCATCATGACCACTACATCGTGAAGCGGTAACAATGCCGGGAGATCCTCGACGCCGTGCACCCCATCGCGCGCCGACATACCCACCATCGTGCACCGGACGTCGAACGATTCGAGCCGTCGCCGCAACTGCCGCCCGAGATCACCGGCGCCGACGATGAGCACATGCTGCCCCTGCAGCGTCTCGGACGTCATCGGTTCCCACCGCGCCATGCGCTGCGCCGTGGCGAAAACGTCCAGCTGCCGGTACATCGACAGCAGCACCGCGGCCACCCACTCAGCCATGCTGCCGCCGTGCGCGCCCCGGCAGGTGGAGAGCAGCACACCGTCGGGAACCTTGCCCACCCAGTCGTCCGCACCGGCCGACAGCAGCTGTACGAGCTTCAGGTTCGGCAACTCCCGCCACAACGCGTTGTCAGCCGGGTGTCTGCCGGGAATGAGCACCTCGGCCTTGCTCGCCTCCGGCGGCACGGGGTCGCCCCATTGGTAACGCACGGCCTGCACGAGGGGGTTTTCGGACAGCGCAGCGACGCCCTCGTCGTCGGGGACCAGCACGGTAACGGTCATGATCACCAAGGTAACCACTTACCCGTGGCTCACGCCTGGACACCTAGGCTGAAGCCATCATGCGTACCCGGTCCCGGTGGTCGGCGCCGCTGGCCCTGCTCGCCTGCGGCGGCCTCGTGCTCTCCGGCTGCGCCCGTTTCGACGACACCACGGCCGCGCAGAAGTTCAGCCCGGCCGCACCGCCGAGCCCCGAATCGCCTCCGCAGGTCAAGGACCCGGGAAGGTCGGGCAGCAGTCCGGGTAACGGGCCCTCCCAAGGCTCACCGACTCCCGTCCCTCCGCCACAGGGCTGCAAGGACTTCGACAAGGCAGTCATCGCGACCTGCCTGGACACGGTCTCCGCAGTAGCCGGCCTACCTGGCAACGGATCCGCGCCTGCCGCCCTCGCGGGAGAGCGGAAAACCGGCCGGGTTCTCCTTGCCACCGCCGGTCACGACGCGTCGTCGTTCGCCCAGCTCGACGTCCAGGCCGCCGGCGATGGTGGCCTCACCGGCCTGGCACTGTCCCCGAAGTACGTCGAGGACCAGCTGGTTTTCGCCTACATCACGACGCCGACCGACAACCGCGTCGTCCGGTTCGCCAAAGGACAACCGCCAAACCCGGTGCTGACCGGGATCCCGAAGGGTGCCACCGGCAACCGCGGCACGATCGCCGGCGATGGGCACGGCGCCCTACTCGTCGCGACCGGCGACGCCGGCAACCCCGCCGCCGCGGCGGACGCGAAATCGCTCGCCGGCAAGGTGCTGCGGATCGACACGTCGGGCAAGCCCGCGAGTGACAACCCCACCCCAGGATCCCCCGTGTACGCCTCTGGTCTGCATGCGCCAGGCGGCCTCTGCGGCTCCGCCGACGGGAAACGCATGTGGGTGACCGACCAGCCAGCTTCCGGTCCCGACGCGGTGTACCGCCTCCAACCCGGCCAATCCCTGAGCGCCCCCGCATGGACCTGGCCGGACAAACCTGCCGTCGGCGGCTGCACCGACTTCGTCGACGCAAACGGCATCCTCGCCGTCGCCTCGTCAGCGGGCCTGCAGAACGTCCCGGTCAACCCAGACGGCGCCGTCACCGGCACACCCACCGTCAGCCTCGATGGCAAAGGCAAACCCCCCACGACCTACGGCCGCCTCGCCGGCATGAGCATGATCAACCCTCAGACCGCCGTCGCAGGCACCACCAACAAGGACGGCGGCAAACCCGTCTCCAGCGACGACCGCGTAGTCCTGATCGTCATCTCCGACACCGGCGGCGGCCAAGGAAAGGACTGAGCCGCACGGACGACCCGGCGCTCCCGCCCCGCTCCGGCGAAGTTTGCCGTTGCCCGGCAACACCCGGTCCACCGGCCGAGCCTCCGGCCGTCGCCATTGGACCGCAAGTCCCGTACCCGGGACCGACCGCCAGCGTTTCCGCCCTCGCCGCTCAACGGCCAAAGTTCGACCGAAGACGATCCCGACGCCTGGAACGCACCCGTCCACCAAACGTCGTCGCCCCTCAATGGCGACTTCTCCACCGTGATGATCTCCCCGTCACCGCAGCGCCGACTCCACTCACCGCCACCGAGCCGCCGCCGAACGACGACCCACACCTCCATGGCCGCCGCTTCGCGTTCGCTCCCCGGCGACCACTGCTCCGCTCCGGCAAACGCCCAGAACACAAGCGACGAAACCCGTACCTCTACCCGATCAAACAGCCCTGCCTCGAACGCGCAACCCGTAGCCACTCACCGGCGAAACCCGCAGTTGCCGTTCAACGGCGACGCCGAGAAGCCCTGCTCTCCGCACGAGCCGCCCGCATGTCGAAGATCGCCACGACGACCGAGACCAGCGCGAACAGCAGACCCACGTAGCGCCCGACCCCAGCGCCGACCGCGATCCCCGCGGCGTCCAGGAACGCGCGCTGGTCACTGTCGAACACCCAGTCCAGCGTCGCCCACCCGATCGCCATCAGCAGCACGGTCGCGAGGCTCCCGACGAGCCACAGCTGCGGCAGCCCGGACATCCGGACCTTCCGGATTTGCCCGAGACCGACCACCGCGAGACCGATCAGCACCAAGACGAACGGCGGCAGCCACGAGAACGGATCCGAATTCCACGCCGAGCGCACGACGTCACCACGGGGCAATGCCTGAAAGGCGTTCTGCACGTCCGCATCCGCGGCGCCCGCCGTCAGCACCGTCCATGGCAGAAACAACGTGCCCAGCGCGAGCAGCCCGGCCGCCAAGCCAAGCCACTCGCGCCAGGTGACACGGGTGATCGAGAAGGCCACTCAGGAACCAACGCGCTCGATGATCAGCTCACGCACGCGCTTGGCGTCGGCCTGTCCCTTGGTCGCCTTCATGACAGCTCCGACGATCGCGCCGGCCGCGGCGACCTTGCCACCGCGGATCTTGTCGGCGACGTCCGGCTGCGCGGCAAGCGCCTCGTCGACGGCCGCGAGCAACGCGGAATCGTCGGAAACGACCTTCAGCCCGCGCTCTTCCACGACCTCACGCGGCGCGCCCTCGCCGGCCAGCACGCCCTGCAGGACCTCCTTGGCGAGCTTGTTCGTCAGCTCTCCCGAGGTCACGAGCCCGATCACCTCAGCCACCTGCGCCGGCGTGATCGGCAGCTCGCCGAGCTCCATCTCGCGTGAGTTCGCCTCTTGTGCCAGCGTGTTCACCCACCAGCCGCGCGCTTCGTCCGGGGTCGCCCCGGCCTCGACCGTGGCCGCCACGAGGTCGACAGCGCCGACGTTCAGCAAGTCCCGCAACGCTTCGTCGGAGAGCTTCCACTCCTCCTGGATCCGTTTCCGGCGCTCCCACGGCATTTCCGGCAGCGTCGCCCGGAGCTGTTCGACCCATTCCCGCGAAGGCGCGATCGGGACCAGGTCTGGTTCCGGGAAGTACCGGTAGTCCTCCGCGGTTTCCTTGGCCCGGCCGGCCGCCGTCGTGCCGTCCGCCTCCTGGAAGTGCCGCGTCTCCTGCCGGATCGAACCACCGTCGGCGAGGATCGCCGCCTGCCGCGTCATCTCGTACCGCACCGCCCGCTCCACGCTGCGCAACGAGTTCACGTTCTTCGTTTCGGTGCGCGTACCGAACTCCTCGGCGTCCTTGGCCATCAACGAGACGTTCGCGTCACAGCGCATCGAGCCTTGGTCCATCCGGACGTCGGACACGCCGATGGCGCACAGCAAGTCGCGCAACGCGGTCACGTACGCGCGCGCCACTTCCGGAGCCCGCGCACCGGTGCCGGTGATCGGCTTCGTGACGATCTCGATCAGAGGGACGCCGGCGCGGTTGTAGTCGAGAAGCGAGTGCTCGGCGCCGTGGATCCGACCGGTCGCACCACCGACGTGCAGCGACTTTCCGGTGTCCTCTTCCATGTGCGCGCGCTCGATGGCGACGCGTACGACCTCACCGTCGTCCAGCGTGACGTCGAGGTAGCCGTCGAAGGCGATCGGCTCGTCGTACTGCGAAGTCTGGAAGTTCTTCGGCATGTCGGGATAGAAGTAGTTCTTCCGGGCGAACCGGCACCACTCCGCGATCTCGCAGTTCAACGCCAGGCCGATGCGGATCGCGCCCTCCACCGCCTTGCCGTTCACCACCGGCAGCGAGCCGGGCAGCCCGAGACAGGTGGGGCAGGTCTTCGTGTTCGGCTCGCCGCCGAACTCGTTGACGCAGCCGCAGAACATCTTCGTCTTCGTGTTGAGTTCCACGTGGACCTCGAGCCCGAGGACGGGGTCGAAGCGCTCGAGGACCTCGGCGTAGTCCATCAACTCGGCCACGGCAGTCACTTCGTTCCTCCCAGCTCCGGAGCCTGGTGCACGAGCGAGCCGCCGGCACCAGCGTCGCGCGCGGCCTCGTACGCGGCGCCGACGCGGTACAGCCTGTCGTCGGCGAGCGCCGGGGCCATGATCTGCAGGCCGACCGGGAGACCGTCCTCGTCGGACAAACCGCTCGGCACGCTCATGGCGGCGTTACCGGCGAGGTTCGACGGGATGGTGCACAGGTCGGCGAAGTACATCGCCATCGGGTCGTCTACGCGCTCCCCGATCTTGAACGCCGTAGTCGGTGTCGTCGGCGAGACGAGCACATCGACCCTCTCGAACGCTGCGGTGAAGTCGCGCGTGATGAGCGTGCGCACCTTCTGCGCGGAACCGTAGTACGCGTCGTAGTAGCCCGACGACAGCGCGTACGTGCCCAACATGATGCGCCGCTTAACTTCAGGACCGAAGCCCTTCTCGCGTGTCAGCGACATGACTTCTTCAGCACTGTGCGAACCGTCATCGGCCACGCGCAGGCCGTAACGCATGGCGTCGAACCGCGCGAGGTTCGACGACGCTTCGCTGGGTGCGATCAAGTAGTACGCAGGCAACGCATAGGTGAAGCTCGGGCACGACACCTCGACAACGTCCGCACCCAGCGCACGCAGCTGCTCCACTGCCGCACCGAAAGACCGAAGAACACCGGGCTGGTAGCCGTCGCCACCGAACTCCTTGACGACGCCGACGCGTACGCCCTTGAGGTCACCGTTCGCGCCTTCGCGTGCCGCGGCCACAACGGGCGGCACCGGCGCGTCGATGGACGTCGAGTCCAAGGCGTCGTAACCGGCGATCACTTCGTGCAACAGCGCCGCGTCGAGCACCGTACGCGCACACGGTCCCGCCTGGTCGAGCGAAGACGAGAAGGCGACCAGGCCGTAGCGCGACACGCCACCGTACGTCGGCTTCACGCCCACGGTGCCCGTGACAGCGCCCGGCTGCCGGATCGACCCACCAGTGTCGGTACCGATGGCAAGCGCTGCTTCAAACGCGGCAATGGACGCAGACGAACCGCCGCCGGAGCCGCCTGGGATACGCGCGTGGTCCCACGGGTTGTGCGTAGGACCGTACGCAGAGTTCTCCGTGGAGGAGCCCATCGCGAACTCGTCCATGTTCGTCTTGCCCAGGATGACGACGCCTGCTTCGCGGAGCTTGCGTGTCACAGTCGCGTCGTACGGCGGAATCCAGCCCTCGAGCGTACGAGAGCCGCAAGTCGTCGGTACGCCTTCGGTGGTGAGCACGTCTTTCAGTGCAAGCGGCACGCCCGCGAGTGGCGAAGCAGGTTGCTCCCCCGTGGCGAGCTTCTCGTCAACGGCCCTGGCCGCAGCGAGCGCACCGTCGGTGTCGACGTGCAAGAAGGCGTGTACGTGGTCGTCAACCGCGGCAATGCGGTCCAGGTGTGCCTGCGCGACCTCGGTCGCGGACACCTCACGCGCGTGGATCTTCGCCGCCAGTTCGGCGGCGTTCAGCTTGACGAGATCGCTCACTGTTCTTCTCCCAGGATCCGCGGCACCCGGAACCGGCCCTCCTCGGCGGCCGGCGCACCGGCCAGCGCCTGCTGCTGCGTGAAGCAGGGGCGGATTTCGTCCTCGCGAAAGACGTTGGTCAGCGGTACGGCGTGCGAAGTCGGCGGAACGTCCTCCGTGGCGACTTCACTCACTTTCGCGACCGAGTCCAGGATCTGGTCGAGCTGGCCTGCGAAGACGTCGAGCTCGTCATCGGTCACGGCCAGCCTGGCCAGCTTCGCGAGGTGTGCGACCTCGTCTCGGGAAATGTTGGGCACGCGGGTGACTCCCGGGGTGTGCTGTGCGGGTGCTGTCGGAAGCTGTAAGTCTATGGTGACGACGTCGGACGGCTCGACCGGGTTATCCGGCGACGCGCACCGGGCAAGGCATCCCGCCGGCCGGACGGCGAGACCGCAACGGGTGCCCGGTCTGTCACAATCGGCGCCCGGCGAAGTCGCGTTCCACGGCAAGGCTGGAACGCCTGAGGCGAGAGGGGCGCGTGGTGTCGTTCTTGATCCGGGTCCAGCTTCCGGACTCCCCCGGCACCCTCGGCGCCGTGGCGACCGCGCTCGGCACCGTGGGCGCCGACATCCTCAGTGTGGACGTGGTGGAACGCACCGGCGGTCTCGCGATCGACGACCTGGTGGTGGAGCTGCCGTCCGGGCGGCTCCCGGACGCCCTGATCACCGCCGCGGAAAGCGTGGAAGGCGTCGAGGTGGACGCGGTCCGGCCGTACGCCGGGATCCTGGACACGCACCGTGAGCTGGAACTCGTCGAGGAGATCGCGGCACAACCGAAGACCGGGCTCGAGCTGCTCGCCGAAGGCCTGCCGAAGATCATCCGCGCCGGCTGGGCGGTGGTCGTGGAACACGGCGAACCGGAGTCCAGGCGGCTCGCGTCCTCGAGTGCCGCGCCGGAGAGCCCGTTCACCGACCTGCCGTGGCTACCCCTGGAACGCGCCACCGTCCTCGACGGCGAGGAGTCGTGGGTTCCGGATACCTGGAAGGAGCTCGGCACCGAGCTCGCCGCGACCCCGCTCGGCAAGCCGGGCAAAGCACTCCTGGTGGCCCGTCCCGGCGGGCCGAACTTCCGTGCCGCCGAGGTCGCCCGCCTGGCCCACTTCGCGGGCATCGTCGCCGTGGTCCTGGACGGCTGAACGACTCCGCCTTTCCCCGACCTACCGGTCGCTGCGCCGGCGATGTTTCGGAAGCCCGCTCTCCTCGAGCCTCGGGCTTTGCCGAAGCACGACCGGGAACTCAGCGACGGCCGACTTGTTTGTTCCAAAGGGAGTCGAAGGCGTCGGCAATTCCTGTCCGTTCGCGGACCTGGGCGGCCGGTCCGGTCCGCCGCCAACGATCGCCGGCATGCCTGGTTTCGTCTCCTGACCAAGGCCGCTCACGAACGTCACGTCGACCGCTGTGGCCAGCGGTAACCGACGGGCTGGCCCGTGTCTCGCCACTTGGCGGCAACACGATCCGAACAGAACGGGCAACCATGCCGTCGGAACGGCCCCGAACCAAGTTCGCCGTCGAATGGCGAATCGGCACCTCGCCAGGACGAGGCGACGCGGAGAGCGCTCGAAGACAAGACTCCAACCACCGACCTGTCAGCGAAAAAGCAAACCAGAGAAGCCCCACCCGCTGTTGCCAAAAAATGGCAACAGGCTCTGATGCGATGAAGGAGGGGGGCCTCGCTCCTCGTGGGGGTTCCCGGCGGATGCTGGGGGTGCTTACGTTCACGACGGAGGAGGCCCTTGGTGGAAGGATACGCAGGGCCGCAGTTTGTGGGTATTGATCTGCATCGGCGGCGCGGTGTGATCGTGCGGATGACCGAGGCTGGTGAGGTGCTGGAGACGACCCGGATCGTCAACGATGCCGGGCGGTTGGTGTCGGTGTTGCGCCGGTGCGGGGAGGCACCGGAAGTGGTCGTGGAGGCCACCTGTGGGTGGTACTGGGCCGCGGACGTGATCGCTGGTGCGGGTGCTCGGCTGCATGTGGCGCATCCGTTGGGGGTGAAGGCGTTTGAGTATCGGCGGGTGAAGAACGACGAGCGGGACGCGGCGGATCTGGCGGATCTGCTGCGGATGGGCCGCCTGCCGGAGGCATGGATCGCCCCGCCGGTGACCCGGGAGCTGCGGGAGCTGGTGCGGCATCGGGCCAAGCTGGTGGCGTTGCGGTCGCACTGCAGGGCCGAGATTCACGCGGTGCTGGCCACATGCGGGGTGCAGGTGCCGATGACCGACCTGTTCGGCGTGGCGGGCATCGACCTGCTCAACCGCGTTGGATTGCCCGGCGTCTATCGGGGCCGGATCGACTCGCTACGCCGGTTGCTGGAGCTGCTGGAGTTCGAGATCGACGTGTTCACCGGGATCGTGCGGGCCCGGCTGTCAGCCGATCCCGGCTATGTCGCACTGCAGACCATTCCCGGGATCGGGCCGGTCCTGGCGGCGGTGTTCGTCGCCGAGATCGCCGACGTGCATCGGTTCGCCGGCCCGGACAAGCTGGCCTGCTGGTGCGGGCTCACCCCGAAACACCACGAGTCCGACACCCACGTCCACCGCGGAGCCATCACCAAACAGGGCTCACGGCTGGTCCGCTGGGCCGCCGTCGAATCAGTACAGGTCCTCCCCGCGACCAGCGTTATCGGCGCGTTCCGGGACCGGATCGCCGCGAAACGAGGACGCAACATCGGCGCGGTCGCCGCCGCTCGCAAGCAAATCGGATATGTCTACTACGCGCTACGTGATCACCACGTTCGTGCTCTGCACGCCACATCGAAGGCGCGTGCGGCGTGAGCCGCACCGGTAGCGGGTCGGCGCGGGTCGTGCAGGTCATGACCCCCAGCCTGGCGCGGTCGCCGTTCTGATTGATCCCGCCGACCCAGCACAGCGCACCCCATCATGCCGCCACACGAGCGCGGCGAAGGGATGACCGGCAGCCGCTACCGGCCTGCCCACCGCCGGAACAACCGGCCCTGATGAGCGCCACGACCACACCACCGCAGACAGCACAGGAGAATCCTCACCCCCTTTCCCCGCCACCCACAGCATGCGCCGACCGGTGCCGGCGTCAAGGCCCTCCGGCCGCTCCGCGGTCGGGCTCCGCCCGAACCTTGACCCCAACACCTCAACCCGACGCGCCCACAACCCCGGCGGGGACCAACAAACCCAAGGTCAGCAACCCCTTGACCGACCCCACTCCTTCAGGGATGACCTGTGATAATCCCTACAGATCGTATTCGTCCGCGATCAGGCCAACACTCAGGACGCCGATCCCTCCCAGCCGACTGAAGCCGATCCGCTCATACAGCCGATGCGCCGTTCTCCTCTGCTCAAGGCTGCTCACCAAGACCTTGCCGACCCCAACGACGTCCTCCGGGTCCAGCACAGCCCGGTGAGTGCCGCACCGATCCCGCGCCCGCGATCCTTACCCGCTCATTGTCAGCATCCGGAACTCCAGCTCAGCGACGTGGGAACCCTCGGCATACTCACTCCCGGCCGCACGACCGTGACCGATCCGAGCATCCGGTCGTCGTCCTCGACGGCCACCAGCATCTCGGCATGCTCGGCTCGGCGGGCGGCATCCCGCAGCAACCCTCATGCCCAGCCTCGACGTCAAAAGCCGTCAATCCGGTACGCATCCACCATGACATCGCCGATTTCCGCGAATTCCTCGACCCGCGCTGACCGGGTCCGGACTTCAGCCATCGTCCCCCTCGGTCTCCGGTTCCTCATCCGTTCCCGTCTCGAGAGCCACCTCCGCGGCGGCGTCCGGGCCGCGGTCCAGCAACACCCGGAACCCGTTCTCGTCCAGGACAGGCACTTTCAGCTGTACCGCCTTGTCGTACTTCGACCCCGGCGAGTCGCCCACGACCACGAACGCCGTCTTCTTGGACACTGACCCAGCCGCTTTGCCGCCCCGGGCCATGATGACTTCCTTGGCCTCGTCACGGGAAAACCCACCGAGCGAGCCGGTGACGACGATCGAAAGCCCCTCCAGGTTCCGGGGTACGGAGTCGTCTCGCTCCTCCGCCATCCGGACCCCGGCGTTTCGCCATTTTTCGACGATCTCCCGATGCCAGCCGACCTCGAACCACTCCTGCACGGCATGCGCGATCGTCGGCCCGACGCCGTCGACGTCCGCCAGCTCTTCCTCACTCGCCTCCTCGATCCGCTGCACCGAACCGAATTCGCGGGCAAGGGCCTGCGCCGCGGTGGGGCCGACGTGCCGGATCGACAGCGCGACGATCACCTTCCACAGTGGCCGGTCCTTCGCCGAATCAAGATTGGACAGCAATTTCCGCGCATTCGCCGAAAGCTCCCCCGCCTTGGTGCGGAACAACTCCACTTCGGCGAGCGAATCCTCGTCGAGGTCGAAAACGTCACCCTCATCTGCGACGACCCGCGCATCGAGCAGCGCGACCGCAGCCTCGTACCCGAGCACTTCGATGTCGAACGCACCGCGCCCGGCCAGGTGGAACAATCGCTCCCGAAGCTGCGCGGGGCAGAACCGCGTGTTGGGGCAACGGATATCCTTGTCGCCCTCCTTCTGATAGGCGAGTTCCGTCCCGCATTCGGGGCAGCTCGTCGGCATGACGAACTCGCGCTCGTCGCCCGTCCGCGCGTCCACGACTGGGCCCAGCACCTCCGGGATCACGTCGCCGGCTTTGCGGATCACGATCCGGTCACCGATCAGCACGCCTTTGCGCTTGACCTCTTCCTGGTTGTGCAACGTCGCACGCGCGACCGTGGATCCCGCGACCTTGACCGGCTCAGTAACCGCAAACGGCGTCACCCTTCCGGTCCGCCCGACCCCGACCTGGATGTCGAGCAGGGTCGTGATCGCTTCTTCCGGCGGATACTTGTACGCGATCGCCCAGCGGGGAGCCCGCGACGTGCTGCCGAGCCGACGCTGAAGCACGACTTGGTCGACCTTGATCACCACACCGTCGATCTCGTGCTCGGCGTCGTGCCGATGTTCCCCCCAATAGGCGATGTGATCGGTGAGTTCCTTCGCGATCCGCAGGACCCGGGTGTGCGGCGAAACAGGCAGCCCCCAGGCCGCCAGTGCGTCGTAGGCGTGCGACTGCGTGACCGGTTCGAAGCCCTCGCGCTTGCCGAGCCCGTGGCAGATCAGACGCAGCCGTCGCTGTTTGGTGATCTTGGGATCCTTCTGCCGCAACGAGCCTGCCGCCGTGTTACGCGGATTCGCATACGGCGGTTTACCCGCCTCGACCATCCGCGCGTTCAGGTCGAGGAAATCCTCGACCCGGAAGTAGACCTCGCCCCGCACCTCCACGAGCTTGGGCACCGGGAACTCGTCGGTGCCGGTCAGCTGGTCCGGAACCTGTTCCAGGGTGCGGATGTTGAGCGTGACGTCCTCACCGATGCGGCCGTCGCCGCGAGTGAGCCCGCGGGTGAGCTTGCCGTTTTCGTACAGGAGGTTGATGGCCAGCCCGTCGATCTTCAGCTCGGTCAGGTATTCGGTGGGCCCGATTTCTTTCTCCACGCGTTCGACCCAAGTCAGGAACTCGTCCTGGTCGAACACGTTGTCCAGGCTCAGCATGCGTTCGAGATGGTTGTGCGCCGTGAACTCGGTGGAGAATGTCCCGCCGACGTTCTGCGTCGGCGAATCAGGCGTGACGAGGGCCGGGTGCTCGTCCTCGATGGCCTGCAGATCACCGAGGAGCGCGTCGAACTGGCCATCGGACACGATCGGCGAGTCCAGCACGTAGTACCGGAACTGGTGACTGCGGATCTCCTCGGCAAGAGCGCCGTGGCGCTCGCGGACGTCGGCCGGCACGTCGGCCACGTCCGGTGCGGCCGCCTCGGCCGCCGGGTCCTGGGGTAGGTCGGTGCTGCTCACGGGTAGTGAGCCTAGCCGGAGGTACCGGCACTTTCGTCCGGTCGTTCCGGCAGCGTACGGACCAGGTCGCGGAACTCCACCAAGCCGACGGTGCCCTCGGGCTCGGATTCGGCCGTTTCGACCCGGCGTAGCCGCTCAGCGGCGACCCGCTCGCCCAACGCGGCGTCGAGCGGGAGGAACGTCAACGCGGTGCGCGCAGCCTCATCGAGATCCGTGAATGCCGGATGATGCACGGCCAGGTCGACGACATCCTCGTCGACCTGGGCGACGATCCGGACATCGGCGAGCGAGACCCGTTGCCCGCCGACGTTGACGGTCACCTCGGTCGGATCGGGCACCGGCGGCACCGAATCGTGGTACTCCCAGATCGCGTCATCCTGCGGCCCGGCGGCTTTCCAGGCGTCGGTGTACGGCCGCAATTCCGGATCTTCCTGACCGCTGAGGACCAGCGCATAAATCGCCTGGCGGCCGCGCTCCAGCGCGAAGTGCAACCGCGGATGCAAAGCTTCCACAAGCTGGCACAGGTCGTGCTCGACTCGGTGTGGCTCCCGATCCCCGAGTGCCGCGCTGACCTCCGGAAGCAGCTCGTACCAGCCTGTCCAGAACGCGGCTGCGGCCGTCGTCACGTCCGATGGCACCGGCTGCTCTGGCCACGGCGTGCGCGGGTCGGGCGGCAGCACGCCGGCTGTGGTCCCGGACTCCGCACGACGGCGGCGGAACAAACCCATGATCGCGGAACTCCCCCTCGTCTTTCTCCCGCCTGCTACAGTACGCGCCCCGCGACCGCCGGGTCCTCGGATCACCAGCTTTCAGGCGGCTCCAGGAATGCTTTGCCCAGGTCACGGCTCAGAGCGAGAGCTCGACGCAACCACTCGTTCGTGGCACCCGCCAGGCCGCAAGCCGGCGTCGGCACAGCCCGTTCAGCCAGGATGGCGCGATTGAAGCCCAGCCGGTCGACAAGGTTGAGCGCGGGCGCCGCGAGCTCCTTGAGCCCTGGCTGCGTCGCCGGGTCCGTGGACGGGACAAGGCCCAGGAAGAGTGATGTGCCGCTGTCCCAGGTTTCACCGACCTCATCGAGCAGCCCCGCCGAGGCGCCGCCGAGCTGGCTGACATCGAAGGCGATGGCACCAGCGCCGGCCGATCGCAAGAGCGCGATCGGCGGATGCGGAGCGCAACAATGGACGACGACCGGCTGACCGGTAATGCCACCGATTCGGTCGATCATCACAGTGAGTAGTTCCCGGGCCTCCGGCTCAGGCACAGCCGACACGTTGCCGTATCCGGAAGGCGTGGGCAGGCCTCCCGTGAGCACGGCCGGCAGCGATGGCTCGTCGAGCTGGACCACGACTGGCGCGCCGGTCCTGGCCGCAAGCTCACCGATGTACTGGGCAAGCCCATCGAGCAGCGACTCAACGAAGTCGCGCAACGCGCCGCGGTCAGTGAGTACGCGATGGCCACGGGTGAGCTCGATACCGGCGCCAAGCATCCACGGACCCGCGATCTGAGCCTTGATCACCGGTGGGGAGCCGACATTCTCCCGCGCCTGCTGAACCGCGTCGAGATCCCATTGCTGCAGGTCACGCCCACGCCTGTGGTCATGCCCAGGCCGCCCGGCCACGCGATACCCGCTCGGGACGACCTCGACGGCGAGGTCGACGAGCAACGCGGCGGTCCGGCCGATGAGATCCGCACCCACCCCGCGCGCCGGCAACTCAGGCACGTGTGGAAAGTCTGGCAATTCCCCGAAGACGACCGCCGCCGCCTCGACCGGATCGACCCCCGGCATCGAGCCGATCGCCGTCGCCGCACCCGCGGGCCAAGCTCGTTCAGTCACGAGCCGAATTGTCTCCGAACGGGCGATCGCCCGCCGCACCACCCCACACGACGGTGCCCGACCGCGATCTCGGCGATAGCCGGACATTCGCCGCATATCCCTTTGACAGCAACGATTTCGCGCCCTGCGAGATATCCTGAAATACGATGACCAGTCCTGCGCCACCACCCAACTGCCCCTTAGATGACGCGGCCGCCCCGGCGTCGCAACAGGACGATGAACGCCGACCGCCTCGCCACCGACCGTCGAAAGACGTCTTCGCACGCACCCTCTTCACCGAGCCGGTACTGGTCGTTACGCGCGACGCCGAGCCGCAGGAAGCCGCTGGCAGTGTGCATGGAGTCTTTGACCGCCGGGGAAACCGACTCGGCCACGTTGTGGACATGGGCCGGGGCTTCATGCGTCGAGCCGCCCGGCTGCTGCCGAGATACGCCCACTACGTTACTCAGCGGTTCGAAATCCAGGATGCGAACCACAGCGCGGTCCTGAAGGTGACAAGACCTGCCAAGGCCCCGCGAACCCGCTCCGTGGTCGCCCGCCCCGATGAAACCCCGATCGGCGAGGTCATCCTCAACGACACCGCCGACGAGGGACAGTTCACTCTCTTCGCCAACGGGGACCCCATCGCCACCGTCCACCTCGCCAGCCACAGCGGGGATGCCGTCATCAGAACCACGGTGGGTCTCGAGATCGCCCGGGTCGGCCAGCCATCGACGAGCATTTCGCCAACCAACGGCAACACATACGTCGTCGAGATCCCGGAACACCTTCCCGAACCTCTGGCCAGCATGGTTCTCGCGATCGCGCTCACCCCCGACACGACGCTTGGCCACTGAACCTCCTGAACACGTGACCGGTGTCTCACGCTCGCCCGTGGACACCAGCCCGGACACGGCTCAATGTAAAGAATGCCCGGGACGTCGAAGTCCCGCCTGTACGGGAGGTCGCTGTGGAGCCGTTGCCCGATGGCAACAACCCGAATTGGGCCGATCCCGGGATCTACGAAGTAGCCGACGGTGTCTACCGGATCCCCTTGCCGCTGCCGAACGACGAGCTGCGAGCCGTGAACGTCTACGCCGTCACAGACGGCAAAGATCTCGTTCTCGTCGACGCCGGCTGGGCTCTCGACGAAGCTCGCCAGCTCCTGGCCATCGCGCTGAAGGGCATCGGCGCAGAACTCGGCGACATCCGAGAATTCCTGATCACCCACGTGCACCGCGACCACTACACCCAAGCGGTTGCCCTTCGACGCGAATTCGGCGCCAAGATCGCTCTCGGCAAGCTTGAAGAGCCATCGCTGAAGGCCTCCTCCGATCCAGACCGCTTCCCCATGCAGGCGCAGATCGACCTCCTTCGCCGAAATGGCGGCGATGAGGTCGTCGAGGGGCTCAGCCGGGTGTTCGGGTCGAGCACTCGCCCCACGGAAACTCATCTCTGGGAAGAACCGGACGAGTGGTTGTCACCTGGTCACCGAAGCGTTCTGCCCGACCGGCGATTCGACGTCGTTCACACACCTGGACACACCAGCGGCCATGTAGTGTTCCTCGACGGCGACGCTGGCCTCTTGTTCTCCGGCGACCACGTCCTTCCGCACATCACACCGTCTATTGGCTTCCAGCCGGTTCCCACCGAGTTGCCGCTGAGCGACTACCTCGACTCGCTCCGCCTGGTCCGCTCGATGCCGGACCAACGAATGCTCCCGGCGCACGGACCTGTGACCGACAGCGCACACACCCGAGTCGATGAACTCCTCGAGCACCACGGTCAACGCCTCGAAACTATGGCAGCTCAAATCGTCGCCGGCGCCGATACGGCGTTCGAGGCGGCGAGCCGGCTGAGCTGGACACGCCGAAAGAGGAAGTTGTCCGAAATGGACGCCTTCAACCAGATGCTGGCAGTCCTCGAGACTGGCTCTCACCTTGATCTTCTTGCCTCGCAAGGAAAACTCGCGGCCATAGAGATAGATGGTGTTCGCCACTACCAAGCCGGGTAGCCCTGACGAAGATCGCCCATTCGATGGAACCGATCGCCAGGCGGTCCACCGCTTCTACGAACGCCTTGGTTTCGCGCGGCCACAGCAGATTTCGAGCTATGCCCCTGATCCTCTCCCCTCGGCAGTTCGCCGTCCTCCCGCAGCCCACTCTCCACCTCCACGGTGCCAGAGTCGCGAGCCGACTGCCAAGCAAAGTGCACGAGAGGTCCCATCACACCCAATTTTAGCTGACTGTGCACGCTCGAATGCGTATGGTGATGACCATGGGCAACCCGACCTCACCGACGAACCACGCCACTGCACCCGATTCCTCCAACGAGACAGCCGATTTGGCGTTCCTGCTGCGCGCGATGCACGCGGACCTTGGCCTTCTTCAACGCTTGCGTCCTGAGCAGCTCATGGCAGCGCTCAAGGAGACTGGTCGCGAGATCGCCCGGCTGCAGGCATTCCAGCTGCATTGCCTGGCAAGCCTACGAAGACGAAGATCCGATGCCCGTGAGCTGGCTTCCGAACTCGCGCTTACTCTGCACGTCACGGACAACCGGGCAGGCGCCATGATTTCCGCCGCTGAAGCCCTGACCAAGCGTCTTCCCCGGACCCTACGTCTCATGGACGAGGGAAAGCTCGACTTCTACCGGGCAATGAAGGTCACAGACGGGACCAGCTGGATGTCCGACCACGACGCACGGATCGTCGACGTTCTACTCGAAAGTCGTTTGGAAGAAAAGAATCCCACTCAGATCCGCAAGTCGACTGCTTATGCAGCAATGAAAATCGACCCCATCGGCGCAGCAAGCAGAATGGCCCAACGACGCAAGGAACGCCGGGTGGTCCTGCACCACCAAGACGAAGGAATCTCGCGGCTGGCAGTCGACAACGTCTCAACGGAGAAGGCGACCGCCGCCTACCTCCGGATCGACAAGATCGCCCGCGCGCTCCGAACCGGCACCGAGAAACGAACTCTCGATCAGCTACGCGCCGATGTCGCACTCGACCTGCTGCTCAGCGGAAGGGGCGGAGTCTCCGAAAAGACCGAGGTCTACCTCTACCTCGATCTCGAGACCTACCTCGGGCTCAACGAGAACCCCGCCGAGCTGACGGGTCATGGACCGATCCCAGCGGAACTGGCGCGGCACATCGCGACCGGCCCGGACACCACGCTTCGCCGAGTGATCACGGACCCGCTCACGGGACAGGTCATCGAGGTCGGCAAATTCCGCTACAAGCCCAGCCTCGACGTCGAGGAGTTCGTTCGGGTCCGCGACCGCGAGTGCCGTCAACCAGGCTGCCCCAGGCCCGCACAAAACTGTGTCGTCGAGCCCGTCGGCTCCCATCGCCGGAACACTGACACCTCGATGAGCTACTGTATTCGTCACCGTCGCCTGAAGAACCGTGCAGACTGGCAGTACAGGGTCCTCGACGGCGGCAAGGTCAGCATCACCACGCCTACCGGGCAGAGAATCGAGACCATCCCGCCGCCGGTACACGAACCACGTGCTGAACATCCCGAAGAAGAACGCTTGGGCGCATAGTCCCGTCGCGCTCAGCGTGTGCTGGAGATCTTAGCGCTGCCCAGCACAAGGTCACCGGCCTCGACGTCTCGCCGATAAAGGACAACGACCTGGCCGGGCGCCACACCACGCAACGGGTCACGCAGTTGGATGGCAACTCGACCGTCGGCATCGGCTTCCGCCACAGCCTCGGCGATGCCTCCATGTGCGCGCACCTGCACCATGCATTCCGTCGGCCCGTCCAACGCACTCCCGCTGGGCCAGGTTGCCTTGTCCGCCTCGATGACCTGCACGCCGAGATTTGCGGACGATCCGACCTTTACGTTGCCTGAAACCGGCTCGAGCGAGAGCACATACCGAGGTCGCCCGTCCGCGGCCGGCGCATCGATGCCCAGCCCCTTCCGCTGTCCGACAGTAAAGCCGTGCACGCCCGTGTGATGCCCGAGCACCGCGCCCGTCTCTGCGTCAATGAGGTCGCCTGGCCGCTGCCCCAACCGCTTCTCCAAGAACTTCTTGGTGTCGCCATCAGGGATGAAGCAGATGTCGTGGCTGTCCGGCTTCCTTGCCACCGACAGGCCACGCTGCTCGGCCTCGTCACGAACTTCCGACTTCCATGAATCACCCAGCGGGAACATTGCGTGGCGAAGCTGCTCCGGAGTCAGGGAAGCGAGGACATATGACTGGTCCTTGCCTTTGTCAGCGCTCCGGCGAAGCTCCAATGCGCCGCCGACAGTGGCCAACCTGGCGTAGTGGCCAGTGGCCACAGCGTCGAATCCGAGAGCCATAGCCTTTTCGAGCAACGCTTCGAATTTGATCTTCTCATTGCAGGTTACACACGGGTTCGGCGTGCGCCCAGCCGCATACTCGCCGACGAAGGTCTCGACAACCTCCTCGGTGAAACGCTCCGCGAAATCCCAGATATAGAAGGGGATCCCGAGGATGTCGGCGGCTCGGCGAGCGTCGTGCGAGTCCTCGATCGTGCAGCAACCGCGGGATCCCGTCCGCAGGGTGCCAGGCTGAGCGGAGAGCGCCAGGTGCACCCCGACGACGTCGTGCCCGGCATCGACAGCCCGTGCGGCGGCGACTGCCGAATCGACTCCGCCGCTCATGGCAGCCAGTACGCGCATCTCTTACACCTCCTGCTTCTGAGTTTGCTTGCGCATGCCGGCGAGGCCCGCTTGACGGGCTCTGGTGACGACACCGCCGATTTCACGGACAAGGGCCTTCACGTCGTCCAATGTGGACGTGTGGCCGAGCGAGAATCGAAGTGAGCCACGAGCAGCGGCGGCGTCCGCACCCATCGCCAACAAGACGTGGCTCGGTTGTGCGACACCGGCCGTGCATGCCGAGCCTGTGGAGCATTCGACTCCCTTGGCGTCCAGGAGCATCAGGAGACTGTCTCCCGCGCAGCCGGGAAAAGTGAAGTGGGCGTGGCTGGGTAGGCGTTCGCTATTGCGTCCATTCAGGATTGCGTCCGGGACTTCGCGCAGAACGGCTTCGACCAGTTCGTCTCGGAGTTGCTCAACGCGGGCGGCATACTCAGAGCGAGTGCTGACGCTCTCGTGGACGGCCGCTGCGAAACCGACAATCGCAGGCACATCGAGTGTGCCGGAGCGAACACTGCGCTCCTGGCCACCGCCGTGCAGGACCGGGACACAGGGGGTGTCGCGGCCGAGTAAGAGCGCGCCGACGCCGTAAGGACCGCCCAGCTTGTGGCCAGTCAAGGTGAGAGCGGCGGCACCGCTGGCGGCGAAATTGACCGGAATCGCGCCGACAGCCTGGACTGCGTCCGTGTGGAGGGGGATTTCGTACTCGTTACAGACCGTGGCGAGGGCGGCGATCGGATTGATCGTGCCGACTTCGTTGTTCGCCCACATCACCGTGGCCAGGGCGACGGTTTCGGCGTGAGCGCCGATCGCAGCGCGAAGAGTCTCCGGGACGACTCGGCCCTGGTCGTCGACCTCGAGCCAGGTGATCTCGGCGTTGGAGTTCTGCTCCAGCCACTCGACAGTGTCAAGAACCGCGTGGTGCTCGACCGTGCTGCAGAGGATGCGACGCCGGGCCGGGTCTTCGGCGTTGCGTGCCCAGTAGATGCCCTTGACTGCGAGGTTGTCACTCTCCGTGCCACCGGCGGTGAAGATGACCTCGGAAGGGCGGGCTCCGACGGCGGCCGCGATCACCTCGCGCGACTCCTCGACCGAGCGGCGAGCGCGGCGGCCTGAGGAATGCAACGCCGAGGCGTTGCCAACGGTGGGCAAAGCCTCGGTCATCGCCGCCACGGCTGCGGGCAGCATCGGAGTCGTCGCCGCATGGTCAAGGTAGGTCATCGCCCTATCAGGGTAGACCGCTGCAGGCCGTGACGGAGCCCACCCCGGCAGGTGGAGTGGCTCGTCACACGCGCTTCGGCCACCTGCTCGTGAGGCGGACACCCGTGAGCGCCAGCAGGACGAGGACCACGCTGAGCAGCCCCATCGCCGGGGACGGCTGAACAGCGGACGCGATCGCCGCCAGCAGGACTCCGCCGAGACTGATGAGCAGGGCGGATCCAGCCCAGTCAGCGAGTTGCATCGCGGAAGTGTTGAACCCCGTTCGCCCTCCGGCGAGTAGCGGAGCAGGAGAACCGAGATCGCGCGCATCGCGATCCCCATTCCGGCGCCGCCGATCGCGCACACCATGCAGGCGACCCCAGCCGGGAAACCGTGACTGTGCGACGAAACCGAAGCTGACGACGCCGAAATGTGACGAGGGCAACCCGGCATGCAGCGACGGCGGTGAGCGCCCGACCTCGGCTGACCGGGCCGTGTGTGCAACGTCTTAGTGCACCTGACGATCGTCGTGCAGTCCAGCGAGTTCGACGGAGGCTTCGACGTGCGCGACGACAGGTGCGAGCTGGTCGGCCAACACGTCGAAAGCAACGCGAACGGACTCATCCGACAATGTTTGGGCGCGATCGGTCACAGTGCGAAGTTCGTCGAGCGCGCGAGCCGCCAGGTCGGTGGCAGTCTGCCGGGCGACGGCATCACTGAACCGGCCCGATCGCAACCCCGACAAAACCGCGACAAGTGTCGCGGCGTGGGTTCGGCCGAGGTCGGTGACAGTCTGGTCGACCGTTGCCACGTCGAGATTGCCGGCGATCAGTTTCGGTTCGACTTCAGTGGCCCGCGTCGAGGCTGACCAGGTGCCGCAGCCGAACGGCGACGTCCAGAACGTCGGAAGGCGGATATGGATCCTCGGGACCAGCACAAGCACAGAACCGTTGCCGATCACCGGGCGAGAAGCCAGGACCGCAAGCCGACGTCCAACGCCACCGAAAGCCTCGTCCGGAATCGCCCGGTCAGCGAGGTAGTCGGAGCTTGACGCTAGTCACCCCATCGGTAGTCCCCTGGTCCCCACGGTCTTGTGCGGGCAACCGCGGGTCTGCATCACTGCCTCACGATGCGGGAGCAAGACGGGCAGGCCGTGCGAGAACTGCGACAGCATCCTCGGCCGGGAGACGGACCTGACCCGCACAACGACATTGAGCACCGCCGCCGGATCGGACCAGGATTCGTCCATGCGTCCCCACAGTGCACGACAGCGACGGGGTGTCCCGCCCGTCCGGGCTAGTGACCGCTACTCGTCCGGGTAGTTCGGAATGCACGGCTCGGCGCTTGGCTTTGAATGGGTACGTGCGGAGGCCGTCCAGAACGAAGGAGAGACGAACCGACATGCGAGCCATCACTTTTGCTGAGTACGGCGGGTCGGAAGTCCTGCGCCTGTCCGAAGTCCCGATGCCGGAACCCGGTCCCGGCCAGGTGCGCGTCGCCGTCCGGCGAGCGGGAGTCAATCCGCTCGACTGGAAGATCCGCAGCGGCGCTATGGCGAACGGTGCACCGCTGGAAAGCCCTCAGATTCCGGGCGTGGAACTCTCGGGAGTCGTCGACGCGGTCGGCGACAACGCAGAGTTCAGCATCGGTGAGGAGGTTTTCGGGTGGTCAAATGCGGGCTCATACGCGGAATTCGTAGTGCCCACGACCATAGGCCGCAAGCCGGCGGACCTCTCGTGGGACGATGCAGCGGCGTTGCCGGTCGCCGGCGAAACCTCGTTGCGCGTGCTTCGGCTGCTCGGGGTCAAAGCAGGCGAACTGCTGCTCATCCACGGGGCAAGCGGCGCCGTCGGGCGTTTCGCGACGCAGGTGGCTGTCAAGAACAGTGTGACGGTGATAGGCACTGCAGGGCAGCACAACCTCGACGAGGTCAGGTCGCTCGGCGCGATCCCGGTCCGCTACGGAGACGGCTGGCCGGACCGGGTCCGTGAGGCGGCATCCGGCCGCTCGGTCGACGCGGTGTTCGACACTGCGGGCCACGGCGTACTGCCGGATTCGATCGAGCTTCTCGGGTCAACCGAGCGAGTGGTGACGATCGCTGATCCGGCCGCATTCGAGCTGGGGGTGCCGTTCTCCTCCGGTGGCGACACGGATCTTGCGGAGGCCCTGAACGAAATCCTTGGTTATGTGCGAGGTGGGCTGCAGATTGCGCACGGAGCCAGCTATCCACTCGAGGACGCGGCGGCGGCTCAGGAAGAGAGCCAGAACGGGCATCCAGGTGGGAAGTTGACGATCGTCGTTTCTTGACCGGCTGCGGTCGGTGACCGCTGGGAGTGCTGACATCACTCCGACTCCGGCTGGCGCTTGCGGGGTTCAGCCGGCAGCGGGACCTCCGGAGTTGGGTAGGTCGTTTGATCGTGGTGAGACCGGGGTCTCCTGGCTGTCGCCGTTTGATGGCGCCGGTCGCGGTCGGTTGCCGCCGCTGGATGGCGACAACCGAGGAACCAAGGAGGGTGCCCGAATCGCCGTTCAATGGCGACGGACTCAGGAAAGTGAGGTGCACCTGCGTCTCGCCGTTGAGAGGCAACAGCTGGCTTAAGTCAGCCGGGGCGCGCGGAACTGTCGCCGTTCAGCGGCCAGAGTTGCGCGCGACCACGGCATCGTGCGACACGCGGGTGCGGGTCGTCGAGCGGCGGCGTTGCGAAGGAATCCGGACCGTGCCGAGGGCCGAGTGCACGGAAGCCTCGGCAAGGGCGGCCAAGGTGCTGCGATCTTCGGCTCGTCCCGGGGCGATTTCCGGGCACACGTGCGCTTCCAGGACCAGGCCGCGCAGGGCCGCGACCCGGCGAAGGGACGCGATGAGCGATTCCGGGCCGATGAAAGCCGGCTGGCTGGTTTCACGGCCGTCGACCAGGCAGTAGCGCAGGGCGATCGGGCGGACCGGGACGCCGCCGTCGATAGCCGCCTGGAACGTCGCCGTGGTGAAGCGGCCCAAAGCAAGACCGCACCAAGTGGTGCCCTCAGGGGTGACGTTCACGAGCGAGCCTGAGCGGAGGGCGTCCGACAGTTCCGCCACCGTGCCCGGCAGGGTGCGCAGGTGGTCGCGGTCCAAGAAGATGCTGCCGCCGCGGCGGACCAAAGTCCCCAGGACCGGCCAAGTAGCGATCTCGATCTTCGCGAGCGCACGCATCGGGCGCAGGGAGTTGATCGCGACGATGTCGAGCCACGAGATGTGGTTGTTGACGACGAGCGCGCCACGGCCGGCCGGTGCGGTCAGAAAATCGGCGCCGCCCTGCACGATCAGTCGGATGCCGAACGCCCGGAGCACGGACCGGAAGATTGTGCGGACCAATCGCTCCCGACCTTTGCCGCGGAGAACGAGCAGCATGGGAGTACAAAGTAAGGCTGCGAAGACTGCGGAACCGGCTGCGGAGTAACGCAGGATCCGGCGGGCCAAGCCCACCGTCGGAGCGCCCGTGGTCAGGCATTCGTCGCCGCAGGGAGACGTAGGCATCCAGGCGTGGCTCATGCCTGCGCTCCAAGGAAGAATTTCAGGTAGCGCTCGTCGACCTGGTGCAGATCGAGCAGGACGAAGAAGTCTGCGACGCCGAAGTCGGCGTCCAGCGCCGGCGGGCCATACGCCTTCGCCCCCAGCCGGACGTAACCCTTGATCAGCGGCGGGAGGACAGCACGTTCAGGGCGGGCGATCCCATCGGAGGACCAGGGGCGCAGCGGCGAGACCCGGCGTGAATCATCGGCGTAGTGCTTGCTGCGCAGGACATCCCACACCCCGGCGGCATAGCTGCCCCCGTCGTTCAGCGGGACCGAGGAGCAGCCCGCGAGGTAGCGGTGGCCGGAGAGCAGCATGTACCGCGCGATCCCGGCCCACACGAGGCTCACGACGGCGCCGCTGCGGTGCTCCGGGTGCACGCAGGACCGTCCGGTCTCGACCAGTGACGGGCGCAGGTCGGCGAGTGCGGACAGGTCAAATTCGCTGTCCGAGTAGAGTCTTCCGGCCGTGGCGGCGCGGTCCGGCGGCAACATCCGGTAGCAGCCGACGATCTCGCCGGTCTTGTCGTCGCGGACGACCAGGTGGTCGCAGAACTCGTCGAAGTAGTCGACGTCCGAGCCGGGCTGCAGGGAATTGAGCTGCGCCCCCATCTCCTCGGCGAACACTCGGTACCGCAGCCGCTGGGCGGCGAGCACTTCTTCGTTACCGTGTGCGACCAGGAGCGAATACCTCGGCGCGTCCGCGGGGAGGTCGACACCCGCCTGATCAGTGCTGACGAGGAGCTGTGACGACGTCATGGTCAAGGTGTACCCCCCACCGAGAAACCGCGGAGAGTGCCAATCGATGACCGATCAGTGCACGTTGAGTTAATTGCCGGTTCTCAGGCTTCTCTCAGGCTTTGGGTGATCCGGCACGGCGGCGTCCTCGGCTCGTGGCCACTTCGGCGACACCCCGGAACCACCTCGTGGCCATTTCGTGGCAACTCCAGACCTCGCGGCGGCTCCGGAAACCTGGGGCGGGCCAGCCCGCGGCCGCCGCCCCGAGGAAGCCGAAAGGACCTCGCAAGCAAGCCTTGGCCGTCTGGCAGCAACACCGGGTCATCTCCCGGCTTTCGCAGAGACCCCTCCTGAGGCCACAGCAAAGCAGCGCGCCAGAACGGCCAACGTGCGGCAAGCTCGCAAACCACGGCCGCAGAACACCATCCGGCCATCACCAGAGCGATCCCGGCGCCCCGGCGAAGAACCCCGGAAACACCGAAGGCCGCCGCGTACGCACGCGGCGGCCTTCAGAGCGGAAACGTCAGCCCTTGCGCTTGTCGACCGCCTCGGTCAGCTGCGGCGCGACGTTGAACAGGTCGCCCACCACACCGAAGTCGGCGATCTCGAAGATTGGCGCCTCGGCGTCCTTGTTGACCGCGATGATCGTCTTCGAGGTCTGCATGCCGGCCCGGTGCTGGATCGCGCCAGAAATACCGAGCGCGATGTACAGCTGCGGCGACACCGTCTTACCGGTCTGCCCCACCTGGAACTGGGCCGGGTAGTAGCCGGAGTCGACCGCGGCGCGGGAGGCACCGACGGCCGCGCCGAGCGAGTCGGCCAGCTTCTCCACGACGTCGAACTTCTCCGCCGAGCCGACACCACGGCCACCGGAGACGACGATCGACGCTTCGGTCAGCTCCGGCCGATCCCCGCCGACCACCGGCTCGATGCCGGTGACCTTGGCCGACTTGGCCGGATCCTGCGCCGGAATCTCGACGACCTCCTCGGCGGCGGCGCCTTCGGCGGCTTCGGCCTCGACGGCGCCCGGACGGACCGAGACGACCGGCGCGCCCTTGGCGGCCTTCGACTTCACGGAGAACGCCCCGCCGAAGATCGACTGGTCCACGGAACCGTCGGAGTTCACCCCGACCGCGTCGTAGAGCAGACCGGACCCAAGGCGGAACGCGACGCGCGCGGCCACCTCCTTACCCTCGGCGCTGGCGGCGACGAGCACCGCGGCCGGGGAGACCTGCTCGGCGACCTTCGTCAGCACGTCGACCTTCGGGGTCACCAGGTAGCCCGTCGCGTCGTCGCCCTCGGCGACGTACACCTTGGCCGCGCCGTGACCCGCGAGCGCCTCCTTGGCCTTCGCCCCGGCGCCGGTCGGGCCGACGACCACGGCGGAGGGCTCGCCCAGCGCGCGGGCGGCGGTCAGCAGCTCGAGCGTGACCTTCTTGACATCACCGTCGACGTGGTCGACGAGGACGAGTACTTCAGCCATTTCGGAATCCTCCTCGAAACCCTGTCTCAGATGAGCTTCTGCGCGACCAGGTACTCGGCGACCTTGCTGCCGCCGTCACCCTCGTCCTCGACCTTCTCGCCCGCGGTGCGCGGCGGCTTCGGGGACGACTCGACGACCGTGGACCACGCGTTGCCGAGACCGACCTCGCCCGCGTCGACGCCCAGGTCCGCGATGGTCAGCGTCTCGACCGGCTTCTTCTTCGCAGCCATGATGCCCTTGAACGACGGGTACCGCGGCTCGTTGATCTTCTCGCTGACGCTCACCAGCGCGGGCAGGTTCGCCTCGAGGTGGGTGATGCCGTCCTCGGTCTCACGGTCGGCCTTCACGCTGGTGCCCTCGACGGTCAGCGCACGCACATAGGTCAGCTGCGGCAGGCCGAGGATCTCGGCCAGGATCGCGGGCACCGCGGCGCCCCGTCCGTCGGACGCCTCATTGCCGGCGATGATCAGGTCGTAGCCCTCGACCTTGCCGACGGCGGCGGCGAGCACCTTCGCGGTGGCGATCGCGTCCGAACCGTGCAGCGCCTCGTCGGAGACGTGAATGGCCTTGTCGGCGCCCATCGAGAGGGCCTTGCGGATGGCGTCGGTCGCGCGGTCCGGGCCGACCGAGATCACGGTGACCTCGCCCTCGCCGGCTTCCTTGATCTTCAGCGCTTCCTCTACGGCCTTCTCGTTGATCTCGTCGAGCACGGCGTCGGCGGATTCGCGGTCAAGCGTGTGGTCGGAACCGGAGAGCTTCCGCTCCGAGTAAGTGTCCGGTACCTGCTTGACCAGGACAACGATGTTCGTCATGGGTCTTCTTCGACCTCCCGGTAGGGGCCGGCTCTCGGCCGCGGGACAGTGCTCTACTGGCCGGTAGATTAGGGCTATTCCGGCGCCAGGACTCGCCGAGGTGACGGCATTCACCTGGAAGAGCAACTTCCTGGGACTATCGTCCCAGTAGTTGCGGGATTGCCCCACCCCGGTCGAAGATCGCCCGATCGGGGGATTGGTCCCTACTCCCGGTAGGACCTGAGGCACTAACCTCCGGCAGCATGTCCGCGCACATCGCCGTAGTCACCGACTCGACCTCGTGCCTGCCCGGGAACCTCGCCACACAGTGGGGGATCGGTGTCGTACAGGTCCAGCTCCACGTCGGGGACCAGACGGACGATGAGCACCGTTTCGATCGGAACCGGCTCGTCGAGGCCATGAGGACCGGCACCCCGGTGTCGACGTCCCCACCTGATCCCGGTGCCTTCTTCTGGACCTACCAGGACGCAGTCGCCGCCGGCGCGTCCGCCGTGGTCAGCCTGCACATTTCCGGCCGCCTGTCGGACACCGTGCTGGCGGCTCGCGAGGCGGCACAGCAGATCCGGGTCCCGGTGCACATCCTCGACAGCGGAACGTCCAGCATGAGCCTGGGTTTCGCCGTGGTGTCCGCCGCCCGGGTAGCCGGCGCGGGTGGGCAACTCGACCGGGTACTCGACGCCGCGGAACGACGCGTTCGCGGGTCCACCGAACTGATCTACGTCGACACCCTCGAGTACTTACGGCGATCAGGACGGATAGGTGCTGCTCAGTCACTGCTGGGCAGCGCGTTCTCGATCAAGCCGTTGCTCACCGTCCGCAACGGTGAGGTGAGCCCGCTCGCTCGGGTCCCCGGTGCCAGGCGGGCGCTGGGCCGGCTCGTCGACCTCGCCGCGAACGCCGCCGGAGACCAGCAGGTCGACCTCGCCGTGACGCGTTTCGGCTCGGACGAACGTGAGGTCGTGCGACGGTTGAAGGAACGAATTCCGAACATCGGCGATCTCCTGGTAGGCGACGCGAGCACCGTGATCGGCGCGCACATCGGCCCCGGCGCATTGAGCATCACAGTGTCGCCGGTGAACTGACCATCGCCCGGCGTCCCGGCAGCATCAGCGTCACGAGCGGGACCACGACTGCGAGCGTCACGTTCTGGAGAACCTGGTCGGTCGGCGGGAAGTGCGCCCGAAGTGATAGCCGATGTGCGGAATGGAGAACAGCAGCGCCGCCGCCGAAACCATCCGTGCGACGGCTGTGGTGCCGATCACGGCTCCGCCGAGCAGGACCGTCACGAGTGCAGGACTCAAGCCCCGAAGTCGCGGATCAGATGTTCATTGAACGGCCAAGTCCACGAACGCCCAGCCGCTCCGGAAGCCGGGAAAGTCCAGGTAGTACCCCATCGGCGCGTCCGTCGCCCAGATCCCTTGCGCCAACTCGACGAGACCGAGCAGTACCAGCAAGATGCGTGTGATTGTCCGTTGCATGCGGCAGGAACGAGGCGAACGAGCCGGATGCGACGCGCTAGGGTCGCGCAGGTGACCCACGCAGCCACCCGGGCCGAGGCACTGCACCTCACCGGCGAACGGACCGTCCCCGGCATCCCGGAGGAGAATTACTGGTTCCGGCGCCACGAAGCCGCCTACCTCGCCCTGCTGCCACACTGCGCCGACGCGACGGTGCTGGAAGCAGGCTGCGGCGAGGGATACGGCGCAGGACTCATCGCCCGGCACGCGCGCCGGGTGCTGGCGCTGGACTACGACGTGCCGACCACCGAACATGTCGCGCGCCGCTACCCCGACGTCACCGTGGCCCGCGGGAACCTCGCGTACCTCCCGGTGGCGGACCGGGCGGTCGACATCGTCGCGAACTTCCAGGTCATCGAGCACCTCTGGGACCAGGGCGGCTTCCTCGCGGAATGCCACCGCGTTCTGCGGCCGGGCGGGAAACTGCTGGTCACGACCCCGAATAGGCTCACCTTCACACCGGAGGGCGACACTCCGCTCAATCCGTTCCATACTCGCGAGCTAGCACCGTCCGAATTGGACGGTCTACTGCGCGCCGCCGGCTTCGATGTGGAGACACTGCACGGCCTTCACCACGCAGAAAGCCTGCGTGCAGCGGAAAAGCGGCATGGCGGTTCGATTGTCGACGCCCAGCTGGCGGTCGTCATGGGCGCACTGCCAGGGCAAGCCACATGGCCTGCGAAGCTGCTCGCCGATGTCGCTGCGATTCGCGCGGAGGATTTCGCGGTGCATGGCAGGAATCTCGACGCCAGTCTCGATCTTGTGGCCGTGGCGGTGCGCCTGTGAGCGTCCGGCAGCCCGAGCACGAAGGCACGTTCTGCCTGGTCCTGCACAGTCACCTGCCGTGGCTGCCACACCACGGCAGCTGGCCGGTCGGCGAGGAATGGCTCTACCAGGCGTGGACCCATTCGTACTTGCCGGTCGTCGATCTGCTGCGCCGTTTCGCCGATGAGGAGCGCCGCGATGTGCTCACCCTCGGCATGACGCCAGTGCTCGCCGCCCAGCTGGACGATCCTTATGCGATCCGGGCGTGTCACGACTGGCTGGGCCACTGGCAATTGCGCGCCCGCCACGCGTCGACGCTCTGGCACGGCGACCCGCTCCTGCGTGCGCTGGCCGCGGCCGAGCACCAAACCGCCGCGCGTGCCACGGAGGAGCTGGAAACCCGCTGGCGGCATGGCTTTTCCCCGATTCTCCGCTCGCTGGTGGACAGTTCTACGATCGAACTGCTCGGCGGCCCGCTGGCCCATCCGTTCCAACCGCTGCTCGACGGACGCGTGCGGCAGTTCGCGTTGCAGGCGGGGCTGGCGGATACGGCGTTGCGCCTCGGCCGAGCGCCGGCGGGCATCTGGGCTCCGGAATGCGGTTACGCACCGGGTCTCGAACGAGACTATCACGACGCCGGTGTCCAGCGGTTCCTTGTCGACGGCCCGTCCCTGCACGGTGATACGTGGGCTGCGCACCCGGTCGGCGAGTCGGACGTGATCTGCTTCGGCCGCGACCTCGAGGTGACTTACCGGGTGTGGTCACCAAAAGCCGGTTACCCGGGGCATTCGGCATACCGAGATTTCCACACGTGGGCACATGAAGTAGGGCTCAAGGCCGCGCGAGTGACCGGCAAGAACGTGGAGCCGCAGGACAAAGCGCCGTACGACCCGGCACTGGCCGCAGACGTGTTGGGCTTGCATGTCAAGGATTTCGTGGAAACGGTCGTCACGCGGCTGCGGTCACTCCGCGAACGGAATGACCGGCCGGCGCTGGTCGTGGCCGCTTACGACACGGAGCTTTTCGGCCATTGGTGGCACGAAGGACCCGCTTGGCTGGAGGGAATTCTGCGTGCCTTGCCCGAGGCGGGCGTGCGGGTGACAACGCTGCAAGGCGCGCTGGAGTCCGGGCACGTCGGGGCGCCGGTGAACCTGCCAGCGTCGTCATGGGGTTCGGGGAAGGACTGGCGGGTTTGGGACGGTGAGCAGGTCGCGGACCTGGTGCAGGACAACACTGCGCTGCAGGCCCGGCTGCTCGATCTTATAGACCGGAGCGAGGGGACCGCTCGCGACGCGGTTGTCGACCAGGCGGTGACGGAGGCGATGCTGGCCCTGTCCAGCGACTGGGCGTTCATGGTCACCAAGGATTCCGCCGCCGACTACGCACGCCGGCGCGCCCGCGTGCACACCGAACGTTTCGACGCATTGTCCGCCCTGCTCCACCGCGGCGACCCGACCCGTGCGCGCACTCTCGCCGACGAATACCGCCGGGTCGACAACCCGTTCGGCCATTTGGACGCACGCGGCCTGCGTCGTCCGTCCGTGTGACTATTTGGAAGGAATCCTGACATGGGCATCCGCGAATTGCCACTGAAGACCCTCACCGGCGAAGACACCACCTTGGACCGCTCGCTGGCAGGCAAGGCGTTGCTGGTGGTCAATGTGGCGTCGAAATGCGGCCTGACCCCGCAGTACTCCGGCCTGGAACGGCTACAGGAACGCTATGGCGACAAGGGTTTCTCGGTCGTCGGCTTCCCGTGCAACCAGTTCGCCGGCCAGGAGCCCGGGACGGCCGAAGAGATCCAGACGTTCTGCTCCACGACCTACGGAGTGTCGTTCCCCCTGTTCGAAAAGCTGGAAGTCAACGGCGAAGGCCGCCACCCGCTCTACACCGCCCTCACCGAGACTCCGGACTCCGACGGCGAGGCGGGCGATGTGCAGTGGAACTTCGAGAAGTTCCTGGTCGGCCCGTCCGGTGAGGTCCTCGGCCGCTTCCGTCCCCGCATCGAGCCGGAGGACGAGGCCGTGGTGACAGCCATCGAAGGGGCTTTGCCGTCCTGACGGTTCCTCGTTTCTCGGCGGGCCGCACGTGCGGGTGGCCCACACCGGGTGATGAGGGCGGGGGCCTTCCGTTCCGGTCGTCTCGAATGCGTGGTCCGTTGGCGTTCGGAGACGACCGAACGGTGCTTGGCTCTGTGCCTTCCGAGGTGCTCCGCCGCTGCGCCAGGTCGTCTGGGGCGGTGGCACGTGGCGGCTTCGAGTCGACGTCCTACTCTCGCGCTTCGTCCCGGTTTGCCAGGCGCCGTCTCGTTCCGGTTCCTTCAGACCCCGCTCGGCTTCCTCTCGCATCGCCTCGTTCTGGTTCCCCTCGCTCCCCTTTTCACCAGTTGCCCCACGGCGGCAACATCACTGGCAGCCCGGGGCAGCCGAGCGGCCCAGACCGTTCTTGGCCGTCGCACAGCTTCGTCGGCCATCACGCTGTCGACAAATTGACGCTCGACTCGGCGTACCCGGCCGCGTTCTCTCTGCCCAAACCATCGATCGGTCGGTACTGGGCTGTCACACCGTCGAGCCTGAACCCAGAAGCCATGCAACACAGCCGCCGCTCAACAACTCGGACCGCGCGCTGCCCTATTCAGCTTGCTACCGCAGCGAGCTCGAACCGTCGAACAGTCCCCTGCCGCCCCGCCATCCCGAGGCCTCCGACCAGCCCGATACGGTCTCGCCACCAACCTCCCGGCAGCCAGCCAGCCCCGCTCTCCCGTGCTGTTCGATCCGGATGCCACCTGCCGATCCGTCATTGCCTTTCAGTGGCGACACCCTGGTCACCCCGGTCAATCGGACAGGACACCGACCATAGGCGACTGGCGAGTAACCTCTGGCCATGCGCGTGTTGATGTTGTCGTGGGAGTACCCGCCCGTGGTCATCGGCGGGCTGGCCCGACACGTGCATGCGCTGGCCCGGCATCTCGCTCAGCAGGGACACGAGGTGGTCGTCCTGTGCCGCCACACCGCGGGCACCGACGCCTCCACCCATCCGCGCAGCGACCGTGTCGTAGATGGAGTACGCGTGGTCCGGGTCGCAGAGGATCCGATGCACCTCACGTTCGAGCGCGATCTCGTGGCGTGGACGCTCGCCATGGGACACGCAATGATCCGGGCTGCGCAAGATCTCTTGCGCAGCTGGCAAC
This sequence comes from Amycolatopsis panacis, assembly GCF_003600245.1. Classification (NCBI taxonomy): domain Bacteria; kingdom Bacillati; phylum Actinomycetota; class Actinomycetes; order Pseudonocardiales; family Pseudonocardiaceae; genus Amycolatopsis; species Amycolatopsis panacis. Next base: position 73,585 of record NZ_QZFV01000043.1, on the reverse strand, counting down.
CCGATGTGGTGCATGCGCACGACTGGCTCGTCACGCACCCCGCCATCGCGGTCGCCGAAGCAGCACACGTTCCGCTCGTCGGCACGATCCACGCGACTGAGGCAGGCCGGCACTCCGGGTGGCTTTCGCATCCGCTGAACCAACAGGTCCATTCGGTCGAGTGGTGGCTGGCCAACCGAGCCGATGCCCTGATCACCTGTTCACAGGCGATGCGCGCGGAAGTGGCCCACCTGTTCGAGATCGACGCCGCCGAAGTCACCGTCATCCACAACGGTATCGAGGCACGCAGCTGGCGCGTCTCGGCCGGCGAGGTGGCGAAAATGCGGGAACGACACAGCCCGGCCGGAGCGCCGTTGCTGCTGTTCTTCGGACGGCTGGAGTGGGAGAAGGGCGTGCAAGATCTCCTGACCGCGCTCCCTCGCATCCGCCGCCGGTTCCCGGGGACCAGACTGGTCGTTGCCGGAAAAGGGCGACACCACGACGAGCTGGTCGAGCAGTCCCGCAAGCTGCGGATCCGCCGGGCCGTGGACTTCGCCGGCCATCTGCCCGACCGTGACCTGCGCGCGCTACTCGCCGCGGCCAACGCAGTCGTGCTGCCCAGCCGCTACGAACCGTTCGGGATCGTCGCGCTCGAGGCGGCCGCCGCGAAGGCGCCGCTGGTGGCTTCCACAGCCGGTGGTCTCGGCGAGGTGGTCTTGGACGGCGAGACTGGGCTGGCCTTCGAACCCGGCAACATCACCGGCCTGACCGAAGCGGTCACCGCCGTCCTGAACGACGCCGCTGCGGCGACTCGCCGTGCACGAGCCGCACAGTCACGGCTCTCCGGCGATTTCGACTGGGGCCGGATTGCCGAAGAGACCGTCAAGGTCTACCACCGGGCACGAATAGGCGAGCCGTTCGAACTGGGACGTCCGAAAATCGCAACCGGCAACGCCTTCACACCGTGACCGGCAGCCCGCCGACAATGGACACTCCATCAGCACCTTCCTGTCACAATCTTGACAGAAACAGGCTCAACGTACGGCGCATGCGGCTCGATGGCCATCCGGATCCGATCCGCGAAGGTCGCCCGATCTTGGTGAGCAGGCAAGCTGTCTTCACTGAGAGCTGAATAGACTCCGCCAACGATCTGATCCAGGGTCAGTTCACTACGATACTCAATGACACCATTATCCACCGCATACCCGGCTGCCGCGAGTGATTCACCATAACGTGTTTGACTGATCTCGTCGGTGCCGCAGGTTACGGTGAGGGGCCGGTCAAACCAGCCTGCGAGCACTTCGTCGAGCGCACGCGACCACGGACTTTCCTGAGACCACAGCGGCAGGCCGTTCGTCACCACGGCGACTCCCCCGCCCTTCCGCAGCATTGGCCGAATAGCGGCGAACAGCCGCTCGTGGTCCATCCAGTGCAGCGCCTGGCCGATCGTGACCGCGCCGACGCCCCCACGCCACGCGCGATCGCAGGGATGTCGGTATCGCCTCCCAGAAGCCACGAAACGTTGCCGACCCCACCTGCCACTCCAGCGCGACGCGCCTTCTCCAACATGTCCGGCGACGGGTCCATTCCCCCCACTGCGCGAACACGCTCCGCCATCGGAAACGTCAATTGCCCCGTACCGCACCCGAGATCGACCACAACGTCATCACCGTTGAGGGTGAAAGCATCACAGAGCGCATCGACGGCCGGCGCCGGATAGCCGCGACGGTACCGATGGTAGAAATCCACTACTTCCCCACTGAATCTCAGATCCATACAGCGATCGTGCCGACTACAGTGAATAAGGTCAGCCGATTTCGCCGTCAGCTGAGCGGAGGAAAACCGCATTTCGCGCAGAGCGAAATCAGTACCACCTGTCCGGACCGAGAAGTACCCTGCAGTGAGGAGAATCGGACAGTCCACTCGTGGCGCAGTACTTTTGACCGTTTGGCAGCGCGGTCGATGTAGGTTGGCGCCCCTGGGCAGTCTTCATCTGCTCTGCCCGAGGAGACCGAACGTCGCCGCGGAGTGGCAACGACGTTCGGTCTCCTCGGGCAGGTCGCGTCCTGCCCGGTTCGAGCGCGCTTCACGCACCGGCCGACCGCGCCTCGGCGACATTCGCCGTCCCATGGCAACCGTGACGGCGATGCGAGTCCCAGCCGGGTGGTCACTCCAGACCGGTCCCTGCGCTCGCCAGAGCACCGGAAAGCGGCCTCGACCAGGCATTCGCCACTCAACGGCGAAAGCCCGGACGTCCGGAGACCTAACCAGGGAGCCGACGCCACCGCACCAGCGCGAGTCCCGGACCACACGGACAGTCGGGACGACCAATTCGCCATGCAACGGCGGTCGTCCGAGCGCACCCGAACGACCGCCGAACCCATAACGTCGTCTGACGGCTGGCCCACCGGACCATTTGGCCCGCCGAAGCCGAACCCCTCGCCGCTCGGCGACGAAATCCGAGGTGCACGTCCCGGCCCAACACGACCGCTGCTCTCCTCGCTCTCCCGCAGCAGAGTCTGAACCGCCCAACCGCTCCCTCCCGTCGGCGGCAAGACCCGAACCACATACCCACGCTCTCGCCATTCCGCGGCGAAAGCCGAAGCCACCCGATGCACCTTCGCCCCTCGATGGCGAACCCAACTCACCTGACCTCGCCAGATAGGCCCTCGCCCCTAAACGGCAAGAGCGCACCGGAAGAACCCACACCTTCCCTAGCCATCCAGCCCGTGCCGCAGGCCCTCGCGCCTCCCCACGCACCGAGACCCAGACCGTCCAGACGAACGACAGCCCGAACCTCGATCCTCAACGGCCGGATCCAATCCACGCCAACCATCCAAACCACCCGACCACGGTTGGAACGATCTGTAACCCGCCGGTCGACGACTTGTCGCGCGCTGAACAGCCAGAAGCCCGTGCGTTGCCATTGAACGGCGACAACGCACGGGCGCTGGAAAACCCGGGTCCGGTGGCGGGGAGCCTCCGCCACCGGACCCGTTCCCGCACAGTCCCAAACACTGTGCAGGAAGCCGGTCGTCCGCGGTCAGGTCACGGACGCCGGAGCAGGTTCACCGGATGGTGTCGGTGAGGTACCGGGCGTAGGCGCCGGTGGTGAGGAAGCTCGGGAGCTTCTCGCCGAGGGCGGTCTCGGTGAAGATCGCCCGGGCGTCGTCGAGGCGGGCCGAGGCGCCCAAATCGGCGCGGAACTTGGCGAGTTCGTCGTCGAGGAACCCGACGGCCAGTTCGCGGGTGAGGGCCGTACCGTCTTCCAGCTTGGTGCCGTTGCGGATCCACTGCCAGATCTGGCAGCGGGCGATCTCGGCAGTCGCGGCGTCTTCCATCAGGTTGTGGATGGCGGCGGCGCCAGTGCCCCGCAGCCACGAGTCGACATACCGCAAGGCGACGTTGATGTTCGCTCGCACGCCGGCCTCGGTCACCTCGCCGCCGGCGCTGGCGACGTCGAGGAGGTCTTCGGCGGACACCTCGACGTCTTCGCGCAACCTGGTGAGCTGGTTCGGCCATCCGCCGAGCACCTCATCGAACACCTCGCGGCACACCGGGACCAGGCCGGGGTGCGCGACCCACGAGCCGTCGAACCCGTCGCCCGCTTCGCGGTCCTTGTCCTGGCGGACCTTTTCCAAAGCGAGTTCGTTGGTGGCAGGGTCCTTGCTCGGGATGAACGCAGCCATCCCGCCGATCGCGTGGGCGCCGCGGCGGTGGCAGGTGCGCACCAGCAGTTCCGTGTAGGAACGCATGAACGGGACGGTCATCGTCACCTGTGCCCGATCCGGCAGCACGAAGTCGGCACCGTGCGCGGAGAAGTTCTTGATGACGCTGAAAATGTAGTCCCACCGGCCGGCGTTCAGGCCGGACGCGTGCTCACGCAGCTCGTAGAGGATCTCGTCCATTTCGAACGCGGCGGTGATCGTCTCGATCAGCACGGTCGCCCGGACGGTACCCCGAGGGATGCCGAGTTCCTGCTGTGCCAGCAGGAAAACATCGTTCCACAGCCGGGCCTCGAGGTGGCTTTCCAGCTTCGGCAGGTAGAAGTACGGGCCGCTGCCACGGGCGAGCAGCTGGCGGGCGTTGTGGAAGAAGTACAGCCCGAAGTCCACGAGGCTGGCCGAAACGGGCCGGCCATCGATCCGGATGTGCTTCTCCACCAGGTGCCAGCCGCGCGGCCGGGCGACGATGGTCGCCGGGTCGTCGCCGATCGTGTAGCGCTTGCCGGTCTCGGTGGTGAAGTCGATGTTGCGGCGGATGGCGTCGAAGAGGTTCAGCTGACCGTCGACAATGTTGTGCCAAGTCGGCGAGGTCGCGTCCTCGAAGTCCGCCAACCACACCTTGGCCCCGGAGTTGAGTGCGTTCACCGTCATCTTGCGGTCGGTCGGCCCGGTGATCTCCACCCGCCGGTCCTCGAGACCGGGGGCCGGCGGGGCGATCCGCCAGCTGTCGTCGGTGCGGATCCGGTGCGTTTCCGGCAGGAAGTCCAGCCGCTCCTCCCCCGACTGCACCCGCTCGCGACGGCGGCGGCGCTCGTCGAGCAGCTCACTGCGGCGACCGGCGAAGGTGTTGTCGAGCTTGGCCACGAAGTCCAGCGCGGCCGGGGTCAGGATCTCGGCGAACCGGCCACCGGTCGGCCCGGTGACCTCGATGCGGTAGTTCAGCTTGGCGACCATCTCGTACCTCCGCGAGGGGAAGGAAGGGGGACGGTCCGGCGGCGAAAGAGAATGCGCCGCCGGACCGCGAGGGGGAGCAGGTCAGAACTGCGCTTCCTCGGTGGAACCTTTGAGCGCGGTGGTCGAGCTCTCCGGGTTCAGCGCCGTGGAGACCTGGTCGAACCAGCCGGTGCCGACCTCACGCTGGTGCTTGGTGGCGGTGTAGCCGCGGTCCTCCGAAGCGAACTCGCGCTCCTGCAGCTCGACGTAGGCGGTCATGCCTTCGCGGGCGTAACCGTGCGCCAGGTCGAACATCGAGTAGTTCAGCGCGTGGAAGCCGGCCAGGGTGATGAACTGGAACTTGTAGCCCATCGCGCCGAGTTCGCGCTGGAAGCGGGCGATCGTGCTGTCGTCCAGGTGCTTCTTCCAGTTGAACGACGGCGAGCAGTTGTAGGCCAGCATCTGGTCCGGGTACTGCGCCTTGATCGCTTCGGCGTACTTGCGCGCCACCTCGAGGTCCGGCGTCGAGGTCTCCATCCACAGCAGGTCGGCGTACTGCGCGTAGGCCAAGCCACGGTCGATGCACGGCTCGATGCCGTTGGTCACCTCGTAGAAGCCCTCCGCGGTACGGCCTCCGGTGAGATACTTCTGGTCGCGCTCGTCCACATCGCTGGTCAGCAACGTGGCGGCCTGCGCGTCGGTGCGGGCGACGACCAGGGACCGCACGTTCAGCACGTCCGCAGCAAGCCGGGCCGCGTTGAGGGTGCGCTCGTGCTGCTTGGTCGGGATCAGCACCTTGCCGCCGAGGTGGCCACACTTCTTCTCGGACGCGAGCTGGTCCTCCCAATGCACACCCGCGGCGCCGGCCGCGATCATGCCCTTCATCAGCTCGAACGCGTTCAGCGGGCCACCGAAGCCTGCCTCGGCGTCGGCGACGATCGGGGCGTACCAGTCGATGTCGGTAGTGCCTTCGGCCCAGTTGATCTGGTCGGCGCGGCCCAGCGCGTTGTTGATGCGGCGGACGACGGCCGGGACCGAGTTGGCCGGGTAGAGGCTCTGATCCGGGTAGGTCTGGCCGGCCAGGTTGGCGTCGGCCGCGACCTGCCAGCCGGACAGGTAGATCGCCTTCAGTCCGGCCCGCACCTGTTGCACGGCCTGGTTGCCGGTCAACGCGCCGAGCGCGTGGATGTAGTCCTCGCTGTGCAGCAGGTCCCAGAGCCGCTCCGCGCCACGACGGGCGAGCGTGTGCTCCTCGACCACGGAACCACGCAGCTTGACCACGTCCGCAGCGGAGTAGGTCCGCTGCACGTTCGCCCAGCGGGGGTCGGTCTTCCACTGCTCGGCCAGCTCGGCCGCCGCCTGCTCGAGCTGCTTGGCCTGCTCGGTCATCGGACTCTCCCGTGTTGCGAAGTTTGCGATTGCTCGCCTTGCCTGGTGACGACACTGACACGAGCGGGAAAACCCGGTCCATAGCTCCAATTTGCCAATTTATGTGAAGGGTGCCTAGCATCTTGCAAAGCTTGCGAATCACTGCTTCGCAAGCACGGGAAGAACACGCGGCCTGGATCGTTCACGTAATCGTTCAGGCCCGGAAACCTTCCGGCCGAACGGAGGAGTGATGGACAAAACTTTCGCCGGGGCGCGACTACGGCACCTGCGGGAGAGCCGGTCGATGAGCCAGGCCGACCTCGCCCGTGTGCTCGAGATCTCACCCAGTTATCTCAACCAGATCGAGCACAACTCCCGCCCGCTGACCGTCCCGGTGCTACTGCGGATCACCCAGGCGTTCGGGGTGGACACAGAGTTCTTCGCCAACAACGACACCGCACGGCTGGTCGCGGACGTCCGGGAGGCGCTGCTCGACGAGGTCGTGGGCATCGACGTGACCACGAGCGAGCTCAACGAGCTGGCCACGAACCTGCCGTCGTTCGCCCAGGCGCTCGTGAAGCTGCACCACAGCTACCGCAACGCTGTGGAGAGCAACGCCGCACTGACCACGGAGAACGGCCTCGGCCTGCACGGCAGCGCCGCCGGGGCGCTGCCCCACGAGGAGGTTCGCGACTTCTTCTACGAACGTGAGAACTACGTCGCCGAGCTTGACGAACGTGCCGAGCAGATGGCCGCGGCCGTGCCGCTGATCCGCGGTTCGGTGCTGGGCTCACTCAAGGAACGGCTCTGGCAGCGCTACGGCGTCGAGGTGACCACCGACGGGATCGACGAATCAGCAGGTCAGCAGCACCGGTACGAACCGGCGACCCGGATACTGCGGCTCGCGCCGAGCCTGCGGATCGGGCAGCAGGCGTTCCGGATGGCTTCGCAGATCGCACTGCTCGAGTACGACGACCTCATCACTGAACTAGCCGATTCGTGGGCATTTTCCGGTCCGGCCGCACGAACACTCGCGCGAGTCGGCCTGGCCAACTACTTCGCCGGTGCGCTGATCCTGCCGTATGGCTCGTTCCTGGACTCTGCGGAGCGGTTCCGTTACGACATCGAGCGGCTCTGCGATCACTTTGGTGTCGGCTTCGAGACGACGTGTCACCGGCTGTCGACGTTGCAGCGGCCAAAGCAGCGTGGCATACCGTTCTCGTTCGTGCGGGTGGACCGGGCCGGGAACATGTCCAAGCGCCAGTCGGCGGCCGGCTTCCACTTCTCGCGCGTGGGTGGCGCGTGCCCCCTGTGGAACATCTACGAGGCGTTCACCTCACCCGGCAAGATCCTCACCCAGATCGCCGCGCTGCCGGACGGCAAGCGCTACTTCTGGATCGCGCGCACGGTGTCCCGCAACATCGGCGGCTACGGGCGGCCGGGCAAGACGTTCACCGTCGGCCTCGGCTGCGAACTGCGCCATGCCGGCCGGCTCATCTACTCAACCGGCCTCGACCTGGACGAACCCGCCGCGGCGACGCCGATCGGCATGGGCTGCAAAGTCTGTGAACGGCCGGCGTGCTCGCAACGCGCGTTTCCGGCGATCGGCAAACCACTGACGGTCGACGAGAACACGAGCAGCTTCGTCCCCTACCCCGCCGTTCCCAAGAAGTGAGACGCTACGAACTCCGCAAACGGAGGTAGGCATTCGACACCGGCAAGTACCCGAGCACCAAGCCGGCGATCGCCAGCACAGCCTGCGCTATCGCGCCGACACCAACTGGCGACAGCGTGAATCCATCAGCGAGTCCGTCCACGACACCGTAGCCGAAGGCCAAGGCAGGCACCGCGAGCACGGTGAGCGTGATCCGCCCCCACCGTCCACCGAGCCAGAGCCGCAGCACCGAGTAGAACCCGATCAAGCTCATGGCCAGAAGACCGAGACGGCCGGGGCTCAAGGTGCCGCATTTCGAAGATCGAGATCAGCCAGAGCAAGCTCTGGCCGGCGAAGACGACGACGGCGAGCACCACCGGCGCCGGACGGGCACCCTCATCATCGACATTCGCGAACGGACACATTAGGGCGGATCGGCGACAGCCAGTATCCGCTGACCGCATGCTGCCGCCGGACACCCGCGCGAATGGCTCAGTGAGTGGGAAGTAGATTCAGCGACTGTGCAACGGATCGAAACCGTCAGTGCCCAGATGGTGGAACAGGCTGCCGAACGGCTTTCGGGAGTCATCACCCGGACACCGCTCGAGCCCAACGCCCGGCTCTCGTCCCGTGTGGACGCACGCGTCTGGCTGAAGCGCGAGGACCAGCAGACTGTCCGCTCGTACAAGATCCGCGGCGCGTACAACTTCATCGTCCAGCTCGCTGACGACACTCGGGCACGCGGCGTCGTCTGCGCGAGCGCCGGCAACCACGCACAAGGTGTCGCGTACGCATGTCGCCGCTTGGGGGCGAACGGCCGTGTGTACGTCCCCGGTACGACGCCGCGCCAGAAGCGTGAACGCATCGCTGCACTCGGTGGCGCGCATATCGAGGTCATCGTGGTCGGCGAAACCTACGAAGACGCTTTCACCGCGGCGAAGGACGACGCGCACCGCACCGGGGCGATTCTCGTGCCGGCGTTCGACGACATCCGCACCGTCGCCGGGCAAGGCACTGTCGCGCTCGAAATCGTCGAACAGCTGGGCTTCGTCCCGGATGTACTGGTGGTCCCGGTCGGCGGTGGCGGGCTGCTGGCGGGCATGGCGACGTGGCTGCGCGAGCGGCATCCGGAGATTCGAGTCGTCGGTGTGGAGCCGGCGGGAGCGATGTGCATGGCGGCCGCGCTCACCGAGGGCGAACCGGTGCGAATCGCCACCGTCGACCCGTTCGTCGACGGCGCTGCAGTGCGCGAAGCCGGCCAGGTGACGTTCCCTCTCGTTCGCGAGAGCGGGTCGGAGCTGACATCGGTCGCCGAGGGTGCGGTGTGCACCGAGATGTTGTCGATGTACCAGTCGGACGGCATCATTGCAGAACCCGCCGGCGCACTCGCCGCGGCGGCGCTTGGAAACACCGTGCACGTCGTACCCGGCCAGACGGTGGTGTGCCTCGTCTCCGGCGGGAACAACGACGTCAGCCGGTACAGCGAAATCCTCGAACGGTCACTGATCCACGAGGGCTTGCGGCACTACTTCCTCGTCGGCTTCCCCCAGGAGCCCGGCGCGCTCCGCCGGTTCCTCGACGAGATCCTCGGCCCGGAGGACGACATCACCCGCTTCGAGTACGTCAAGCGCAACAACCGGGAGACCGGGCCGGCGCTGATCGGCATCGAAATCGCCCGCCGCGCGGACCTGCCCGGTCTGCTGTCCCGGCTGGCCGCGAGCCCGCTGCAAGTCGAGCGAGTGGAACCGGGCAGTCCGCTGTACCACTTCGTCGTCTGACCGTTTTCGCTGGTCAGCGGCATTTGCCAAAAAACGGCAACAGCGATCAGCCCAGTTCGGCGCGGCCTTCGCGGTCGATCTTCCCGGACGCAATGCGGTCACCTTCGAGCTGGCAGAACCGGGCAATCGGAGACTCGCGATCGACCCCGTCCCAGCTGAGCCGTTCGGTCGGCTGAGCGGCAATCCGATCATCACCGGATCTGACATTTCCGGCGGTCAGCGTAGGCGGCAGTGTCACCATCACGCTCCCGAACAGCTCGGTAAGTTCGGCACGCCCACGCGCCACACTCGTCCCGGTCACCCAGACGGTGTCGTCGGTGAATCCAGTCAACAGGCCTTCGATATCGCGCGCGTCGCAGGCGGCCACGTGACGCCGCCGCGCCTCTCATGGAACAAGATTACCGACGGCGTCACGGGAATTTTCGCTACGCTTTCGGCTCCGGAATCGCGGGGCCGGGGCAGGATTCCGTCGTCGTCCGGCCGGTGTCGAAGAACGTCACCGCGGCCGACGCACAGGGCAGCGACTGCAACGAACCGTGCGCATCGTCCTCGATCTTCATCAGCGCGCCACCGATTCGCCGCTGCATGGCAACGGCCCATCCGATCGGCGTCACCGGCTCGAATACGTGGCCCACGAGCTGCAACGGACTCTTGCCCGGCTCGAATGCCCACTGCTGCACGGGAGCAGGCCAGCCGATGCACTTCTGTTCCCAGAATCCGTACGAACCGCTGACCGGGTTGCGCTCGATCCGGTCGAGCCAGTGTCGCCACACGGTCTCGAAGTCCCGCGGGCTCGGCGATTCATTGCACAGCAAGGCATTCTGCTGGAAAGTACTGCCACCAGAGCGTTCAGTATCCCAGCCAAAGCCGGTCTTCGGGACCGGGCCTTGATTCACCTCAGGCGTTCCACCGTCACGGATAGTGGCCAGCCGGGTAGCAACATCTGGCCATGTCTTGCGAGGGTCGGCGAGCATGTCGTTGACGGTCTTGCCATCGACCGGCGAACCATCAGCCGCCTTACGCGGCTGTGCGGTCAGTTCAGCACGCAGGTCGAGCAGGGCTTTGGCGACCGTTTGCGCGTCACGGCCGAAGTGGTAGACCGAGTCGTGGCGGGCGATCCAGGCGGAGAACTCACGGAAGGTCTTCTCACCCACGGTAGCTATGTCATCGTCCATTGTGGTGAGATTCAGTTCCGGCGACATCACCGAATCGAGCAGCATCTTGTCGACATGATCGTCGAAGAGCGTGCGGTATTCCGCACCGAGCGCAGTGCCCCAGGAAACGCCGTAGTAGCCGATCTTGTCCTCGCCCAGCGCCTGACGGATGCGATCCACATCGCGCGCGATGTTCGACGTGGTCAACGAACGGACGAACGCGGGGTCCTTGTCGATGCACCGCTTCCGGGCCGCTGCGTCCCGCTCGGCAACGAACCGAGCACTGTCCTTTTCGGACATACCAGGAGACGGCGAGGTCTCATCCTCCGGGCAATTCACTCCCGCGCTGTAGTCGACGCCCCGAGGATCGAACCCGATCAGGTCGTGATGTTCCAGCAATCCGGCGGCTTTGCTGTCCACAATCGTACTCGGCGTGACCATTCCGGACTGACCCGGACCGCCGGGGTTGAAGACGATAGCCCCGCTCCGCTCACCTGTCGCCGGGATCCGGCTGACCGCGACGTCAATCTTCCGGCCATCTGGATCGGCGTAGTCGAGGGGGACAGTGATCATCGCGCACTCGGTCTGTTTGTCGGTGTCGTCCCAGCCCTTCGCGATCGAAGCGCAGGGCCGCCAAGCCAGCCCTTCTGCCGACGCAGCGGAAGGTACGAGCGGGACCATCGCGACCGCTGCCACGACGGCTGCGAGAGTACGGGTTTTCGACATGAAGATCATGATGGTGTGACTCGGCCCGGCAGCGGATCAGCCGATCGGCCGATCGACTTCGCCGATGGACTGGTTTGCTCAACGACGCTCGATCACCCGATGAAGCCGCCACTGGAGTCGAGGCCACATGGTGCCTTACGCACAGTCGAACGTCGGAGGGCATTGCCGCTCAACGGCAACTCCGCCCGGCGGAACAAGGGCCAGACCTCGCAGGCCGACGTCGCCGTTTTTCGGCGACTGGCAGGTCAGCGCGGGCGACGCTCCAACGACCGCCACCGGAAGGTCGACGTCGAGTCCGAACCCAGCATGTCGGCGCATCCGTCGTGTCGGCGAATGTACCAGCTCATCGACGATGTCGTCCGAACTCCGCCGAAATGCAACGGATTCGACCATGAGCCGGTGGCCGATCAACTCCTGCACCTCGACCGGTACCTCCGCAGTACGCGCAGCGGCTGAACCTCCGGTTGCTCATGTCACCTCCACGGCATCGCGTTAGCGCCGGGTCGGCTACCTCACCGTGCTGACGCGAAGGTGCCATTCACTCCCAGAGATTTCGCCGGCTGAAGCTCGGTCAACTGGTCTCGCCCAGCGTCTTCTGCAGGGCCTTGTTCGCCTTGCGCGCCATGTCGGCAACCGCTTCCCGGCGAACGGCATCCGCGGCGTAGTCGTCTTCGCGGTTGCGGACCACCCGGGCGGGTGAGCCGACCGCGATCGAGTAATCCGGGATGTCACCGCGCACCACCGCGTGCGCGCCGAGCACGCAGCCGCGGCCGATTCTGGTGCCCTTCAGAACGCTGACCTTCGTGCCGAGCCAGGTGTCCGGCCCGATGCGCACTGGTGACTTGACTATGCCCTGGTCCTTGATCGGCACGTGGATGTCCGCGGTGACGTGGTCGAAATCGCAGATGTACACCCAGTCTGCGACGAGCGTGGCTGCGCCGAGCTCGATGTCCAGGTAACAGTTGATCACGTTCTGGCGCCCGAAAACCGACTTGTCACCGATGCGAAGGGACCCCTCGTGACAGCGGATGGCGTTGCCGTCGCCGATGTGCACCCAGCGGCCTATCTCCAGCCGTCCGTAGCCGGGGCGGCAGTGGATCTCCACGTTCTTGCCGAGGAACAGCATGCCGCGCAGGATGATGTGCGGGTTCGCGAGCCGGAACTTCAGCAGCCGGTAGTAGCGCACCAGGTACCACGGGGTGTAAGCACGATTGCGCAGCGCCCACCGCAGCGAATCGACGGTCAGGAACCTGGCTTGGCGCGGGTCTCGCCGAGCCCGGCGCCAAGCGCGCACCCGCGACAACGCGGGCGCACCCCACATCGACGTCATGCCGTTGACCGTAACCTGTGGCCGGCGGCTCGGTACAGGCAAGGGGAGCACGATGGGGACCAAGCTGATCATCGACACCGATCCGGGTGTCGATGACGCTTTCGCGATCGCGCTGGCGGCGACGTCGGCGGAGGTCGAGCTACTGGGCGTGACGACCGTCTTCGGAAACGTCCCGCTCGCGAGGACCACTGCCAATGCCCGGCGGCTACTGCAGTTGTGCGGCCGCTCAGATGTGCCGGTCGCGGCGGGTGCCGCCCGGCCGCTCGTCTACCAGGCAACGCGGCGGTTAGGCGGCGTACACGGCTCCGACGGGCTCTCCGGCCGAGCCGACACGCTCCCCGAAGCAACTCGCCCGCTTGAGGACAGCGATGCGGTCAGCCTGCTGGTGTCATTGCTCGATGCCGCGGACGAGCCGGTGGCCATCGCACCGATCGGACCGCTGACGAATATCGCCGCGCTGCTCGCCGCTCATCCGGGCATACGGTCGAAGATCAGCCGCATCGTGCTGATGGGCGGAGGTGTGGCGCGCGGAAACACTACCGCCGTCGCCGAGTTCAACATCTGGGCCGACCCGGAAGCGGCACGGAGAGTGATCACCGAGGACGAGGTTCCGTGTGTGATGGTCCCCCTCGATCTCACGCACCAGTGCGCTGTTGACGATGTATGGCTGGGAAAGCTGGGCGGCTCCGGTCCCCTGGGCCGGACGCTGGAGACGCTGACCTCGGATTACCGGGCGCACTACCGGCGGGTACTCGGCTACGACGGCATGGTGTTGCACGACGCGGTGGCCGTCGCCGAGGCGATCCGGCCCGGCCTTCTGCACACCGAGACCTACCCGGTGACCGTGGACACGAGCGCGGGCCCGGCCCGCGGGATGACGCTGGTCGACCGGCGGGCCGTTCCACTCGAAGCCGCCGGGCGAGAAGTGGAGGTGGCTGTGGATACCGATGTGGATGAACTGCGGAATTTCGTCCTGTCGAGACTGGCCGGTGGCCGCTGATGGCCGGAACGAACCGTCCGGACGAGTTGCCACTGAATGGCGACGAGCAGGTGGACGCGGGTTTTTCCGGTGCTGACCCTGGTCCGGCCGAGGGCGTCGGTCTGCCCGATGCGGGCGAGACGGCGGGCGCGGCAGCAGAGCGGGCGGGGTCGTCGCCTGGTGTGGATAGGTCTGTGGACTCGCCGCCGTTGAGTGGCGACGGGTCTGCCAGGTTTGCGGCTGGGAGCCCGTCGCCTTCGGATGGTGGGCTCTCGCCGGTGAGTGGTGACGGGCGGGACAGCGGGTCTGCCGGGCTTGGGGCCAAGAGCACATCGTCTTCGGGTGGTGGGGATGGTGGGCGGTCGCCCTCAAATGGCGAAACGGCGGGTAGTGCGTTGCCCGGTGATTCTTCTGGAACTGGTGGGTTGCCGGTGGGCGGCGAGTCTTGGGGTGGTCTGTCGGTGGATCGTGAGGATAGGGGCGATGGGTCGCCGGTGGTTGGCGAAGGTTCAGATGGGCGGTCGCAGGTCGATGGCGAGGGTTCGGATAGGCGGCCACCGGTGAATGGCGAAGTTCCGGGTCGGCCGTCACCGATGGATGACAAAATTCCGGATCGGTCGTCGCCAGTGGACGGCGAGACTTCGGCTGAACCGTCACCAGTGGACGACAAAGTTCCGAGTGGGCCGTCGCCGGTGGATGGCAACCGGGCTCCGGGTGAGCCGTCGCCGTCAAGTGGCGAAAGCCTGGTCAGGCCGTCGCCGCTGATCGGAGGGGGGTCAGGTCGGCCGTTGCCACTCACTGGCGAGAGTTCGGACCAGCCGTCGCCACTTGTCGACAAGGCCTCGGGCCAGCCGTCGCCGCCTAACGGCGAGACCGCGAGCCAGTCGTCGCCGCCCGGTGACGAGACGTCGGGCCAGCCATTGCCGATGGACGGCGAGCGCTCAAACTGCCCGTCACCGCTGGTCGGCGAAACGACAAAGCGGCCGTCGCCACTCGACGGCGAAACCTCGGGAGACTTCTCAGCGGAGGACGGTGCAGCGTCGGCCGACCGGTCTTCGGTGAAGGACGGGCGTTCAGGCGATCTCTCGCCGTTGAGGGGCGAGACTCGAGACAAGCCGTCGCCATTGAGCGGTGAAGCGTCGGGCAAGCAGTCGCCGTTGAGTGGCGAGGCTCCCGGCAACCCCCCGCCGTTGAGTGGCGAACCGCTGGTCGCGGCGGGAGCGGGTGTGCTCAGTGAGACACGGGAGGCAGCTCCCCGGGAGACCTGGGCATCGGCGATGAATGTCGGAGAGTCAGGGAACGGCTCCGGGGGAATGCCCGCCGATGTCGATGGAGCGTCAGTGGAGCCAGGGATCGGCGAGCGGCCGAGGCAGGCGGGTCGTGTTCGACGGCGGGTTGTGGTGGCGTTGGCGGCGGTGGTGGTAGTGCTGGGGGCGTTGGTGATCGCGGTGCGGTTTGCGCCGTCCGGGAATGGGGCGGGAGACACGGTGGGAGCGTCGGCTTCGGCGGTACCTTCGAGGGAGGGGGCGCCGCCTCGGTCGTCGGTGCCGGCGCAGCCGAAGGTGCCGCAGGCTGGGGAGTTTGGGGCCTGGGCGTCGCGGACCAGCCAGTGGCTTGATATTCCGCTGCGAGCGATGAAGGGGTACGCGCAGGCGACGGTCACGCTCAGCAAAGAACAGCCGGACTGTCACCTGTCGTGGATCACCCTCGCCGCGATCGGGAAGATCGCCAGCGATCACGGGCGGGCGCAGAGTAGTCATCTCGGAGACGACGGGGCGCTCGCGAAACCGCTCGGCGCAGTCGAGGTCCGAGACTTCTACAACCGCGTGGTTTCGAGTCCGGGCGCGGCCGGGCCGATGCAGCTGGCGCCGGCGGTGTGGACGAAGTGGCAACGCAGTGCGTCCGGCGGCAAGGCGGATGTGCAAAACATCGACGACGCAGCGCTCACCACAGGGCGTGCGTTGTGCGCCGGTGGCCGCGATTTGGCGACGGACTGGTGGAACGGCGTCGCCACGTTGGCACCGGCGCCGCTCATGTTGCATCGGACGCTGGCGACCGTCAACGTCTACGGCACTGTCGGGCAACGCGATCAGGCACCGGACCCTGCGGTGCTGAGCGCGGTGGACTTCGCGATCGACAAGATCGGTCTTCCTTATGTCTGGGGCGGTAATGGGACCGGCGGCGCCGACCCCGGGTTCGACTGCTCCGGTTTGACGACCGCGGCCTACGCCAGCGCCGGGGTGAAGCTCATGCGCACCGCCGACACGCAATTCCGCAGCATCCCGCACGTGAACGAACCCGAACTGGGTGATCTGATCTTTTACGGGGAACCTGCGACGAAGATCCATCACGTCGGTCTCTACATCGGCAACCAGCAAATGATCGATGCTCCGCAGACCGGACAGGCGGTGCAGGTTCATCCGTATCGCAGGCCGGGCGACGATTACGCGGGGGCTGGGCGGCCGGCTGCTTAGTACGGCAGGGTCACCGGCAGCCAGCCAAGGCCGGGGACCAATCGCCAGCCCTCCCCGGCCAAACCCAGCCGGAACGCCGCGTAGAACCCGACCGGCAGCCAGGCAAGACCCCAGCCGCGCCACCACGGCAACCAGACAACAGACCGATTGGTCTTGAAGTGCGGGCTTTCCTTCTTACGCGGGGTGCGCCGTTATCGCGCCAACCGCCCTGGGGCCACGCCCGGCGATCTGTTCAGGGCGATCCTCACCGATTGGTACTACTGGATTCCCGCACTGCGCCCGCCGAGGGCCATCCGGGCACGCACGTCTACGAGTTCGCGTGGCGCTCCCCTGCGTTCGGCAACACGCTCGGTTCCTGCCACGCACTCGAGGTGCCATTCGTCTTCGACAATCTCGATGACCCCGGCTTCACGCCGTTCATCGGCGAGAACCCGCCGCAGCAGGTGGCCGATGCGATGCACCGGGTGTGGATCGGCTTCGCCACGACCGGAGATCCCGGTTGGCCCGCCTACACTGCGGAAAACCGCGTCGCCATGCGGTTTGACGACACCTCGGCGGCCACTGTGGACGACCGCGCCGACGAGCGGGTTCTCTGGGGACGCCGGCAGTGATCAATTGCCCGGCCGCGCCGCGGCGTGCTCGGCCAGCCGGGCGGCCAGTTCGCGCACCCGGTCACGGAGGGCGTCCGGCCGTTCGATGACGAACGGGCTGTCCAGCGCGGCAAGCAAGGGCGGGATCCAGTCGAGCCGTTCGGCGCGGATGCACGCGCGGACCCAGCCCTCGCCGATTTCCGTCAATGAGGCGACGGCCGGCGGCAGAGTACGGCGGATATCGCCGGGCGTCGAACGGATCCGCACGGATACCTCATGGCGGTGCGGTGCTTCGGCGATGGCGGTCAGCACGTGGCGGGCCGGATCGAAACCGGGCGGCGCGGCGAATGTCCCAGTCGTGGCACCGACCGTGGTGATCCGGTCGATCCGGAAGGTGCGGATCTCATCGCTGGCGGAGTCGAACCCGGTCAGATACCAGCGGCCGGAGTGGGCGACAACACCATAAGGGTGCACGACGCGTTCGCTGGCCCGGCCGTGTCCGGCAACGTAACCGAGTTCTACGGGGCGACGGTCCCGCGCCGCTTCCGCGACGGTGAGCAGTACCTCGGCCTCGGCGGTGTGCGCGGGCCGGGCGGGTGCGGTGAAATCGGTGACGGCCAACAGCGCGTCGAGCCGCTGGGCGACGGCCGCGGGCAGGACGCGCCGGACCTTCGCGGCGGCGCTCTCGGCGGCCGCGACCGACGTGGTGATCAGCCCGGCTCGCCGCCCAGCGACCAGGCCGAGCACGACCGCGAGCGCTTCTTCCCCGGTGAGCATCAGCGGCGGCATCCGGTAGCCGGGCTCGAGCCGGTAGCCGCCGTAGCGGCCACGCACCGAGCGGACCGGCACGTCCAGGTCCAGAAGATGCTCGACGTACCGGCGGACGGTGCGTTCGTCCACATCGAGCCGGCGGGCAAGTTCAGCGACGGTCCGGGTACCGCCGCCCTGCAGGATCTCCAGCAGAGCCAGCACGCGGGCGATCGGCCGGGGCATGCCGGAAATCCTCTCAATACCGGGCGGATCCTGTCCACTATTGCTTCTACCGTGGCCAGTGTTCGCGGAGGAACCGCCTCCCGTCCCGAAAGGAATCAGTCATGCAGTTCGCCTCGGTCCGCATCATCACCCACGACGCCGCCCGGCTCGCCGAGTTCTACGAGAAGGCGACCGGGATCGCCGCGCGGTGGCCCGGCCCGCAGTTCGCCGAACTCGTAGGCGCCTCATGCACGCTGGCGATCGGCAGTGCCGAGACGATGACGCTGTTCAGCGCCGGAGCGGCGGTGCCCGAGGAGAACCGGACGGCGATCCTCGAATTCCTGGTCGACGACGTCGACGGCGAGTACGCGAAGCTGGCCGGCTCGGCCGAGATCGTGCAGGAGCCGACCACGATGCCGTGGGGCAACCGTTCGCTGCTGTTCCGCGATCCCGACGGCAACCTCGTCAACTTCTTCACCCCGGTCACCGACGCGGCCCGGGACCGATTGGGCCACTGAGCGCTCTTGGCGATCTCGCCTATACAGACGTATAGTCAGCTGTGTTGATGTACAGTAGACCATATGTCCGGCTAGGAGAATTGGTGACCGTCATTCCCCGCGATCCCGAGGACCTGACCGCCCGTGCCCGGATCCGGGACGCGGCCATGGCGCACTTCGGCGAGTACGGGTTCGAGCGGGCCACCATCCGCGGGATCGCCGAGACCGCGCAAGTTTCGCCTGGGCTGGTCAGGCACCATTTCGGTGCCAAGCAAGGCCTTCGCGAAGCCTGCGACGCACATCTGGTCAA
Organism: Amycolatopsis panacis; assembly: GCF_003600245.1. Classification (NCBI taxonomy): domain Bacteria; kingdom Bacillati; phylum Actinomycetota; class Actinomycetes; order Pseudonocardiales; family Pseudonocardiaceae; genus Amycolatopsis; species Amycolatopsis panacis. Next base: position 55,116 of record NZ_QZFV01000043.1, on the reverse strand, counting down.
GCTGATCCGGCAGCTCGCCGACCAGACCCAGGCCGGCCGTGGGCTCGGAAACGGCAATCCCATCGCCGCAGCAAGAGCGGCGGTGGGACCGTACGAGAGCTACCTCGCCCGCGCGCTCGTGGAAGGCGAGGCCGCGCCGTTGTTCGACGAGATGGTCGAACTCGGCGCGCAATGGCTCACGGACGCGGACGCAGCCCGGAACCGCAACGACCCGCCAGCCGCCGACGCCAAGGTCCGCGCGGCCGTCACGACCGCGATGGCGTTGTCCATCACCGTGCTGCACAAGCACATCTCCCGCGCGATCGGCTCCGATGTGTTCAGCACCGACGGTGACGAACTCCTGGCCAGGGCGCTGATCGACCTCCATTCACACCCGCAGCTCAGCCTCAAAGAGGCCCGGACCGCGCTCGACGCCCTTGATCGGCAGCACCGGCACTGACAAGTAAGGGCCCAGCCATGGCACCGGCGAACACGATGCGCATCCCTCCCCTGCCGCTCGACGAGATGGACTCGGAGCAGCGCAGACTGGCCAAGCTCGGCGCCGACACCGTGGTCCAGGTGCTGGCCAGAGCGCCGGAGCTGATGCGGGCGTCCTCCGCGCTCGGCGGTTTCCTGCTTGCACAGGGGACGGTGCACCCGCGTGTCCGGGAGCTGGCGATCCTGCGGGTCGCGCTCCGGTGCCAGGCCCCCTATGAGTGGGCCAACCACGTGCCGGCCGCGCTGGGCGCCGGGGCCACCGAAACAGAGATCGTCGCACTATCCGACCCCGATGCGGACTGGGACAGCGAAGACGCCGCCGTGCTGCGTGCCGTCGACGAGTTGTGCGCCGAGGACGTCGTGTCCGATCCGACGTGGGCCGCGCTGGCCTCGGCGTGGGACCACGCGCAGATCCTCGAACTGCTGTTCCTCGTCGGGTATTACCGCATGATGGCAGGATTCCTGAACTCCGCGGGCGTTCCGGTGAAGCCCGGCCAGCCACGGCTCGGTGCGTGCGGACATCCCGAATCCGCTGTTCCGACACCAGTCGGCACGCGACCGGGCAGCGGAAAGACCGGCGTCACGGGCACTTGGCAGCTCACTTTCACCCATCCCGCGGGCAGCAAAGAGCTGATCCTCGACCTCACGACGGCGGACGGAACCGTGCGTGGCTCGATCCACGACACCCAGCTCGAGGTCACCGTGCCGATCGTATCCGGCACGGGCGAGGGCGGGCAGCTGGACTTCACCGCGGAAGTCACCGACCCGGCGCGGTTCGACGTGCACGTGACCGCCATTGTGGACGGTGACGTGCTCACCGGTTCGGTCACCATCAAGGGCGGCGGGACGTTCCCGGTCTCCGGTTTCCGGCGCGACTGAGCCACGAAACCGGTCAGGGCAGCGTGACGTCGACCCGCAAACCGCCGTCCACGCCGGGCACCGCGGTGACCTTGCCATGGTGCGAGGCGGCGATCGAGTTCACTATGGACAGTCCGAGACCGGCACCGTCGCGGTGGTTCATGCGGTCCGCGGACAACCGGCGAAACGGCTCGAACAGCGACTGGACCGCTTCCGCAGGCACCGGTTCACCGGTGTTGCGCACCGACAAGGCCGGCTCCCCGCCGACCACCACCTCGACTCGCCCACCTGCGCGGTTGTACTTGATCGCGTTCTGCACGAGGTTGCTGATCAACCGTTCCAGCAGCACCGGATCGCCCGGCACGGTTCGTTCGGCCAGCGTCCGGGTCAGCGTCAGGTCATGTTCGGCGAATCGGTCCTCATAGGACGCGAGAACCGAGGAGGCCAGCTCGTCCAGCCGCACTGGTACGGTGCCGGGCAGCCCACGGTCGGCCTCGGCGAGCACGAGCAGGCCCTCGATCAACCGCTCGTTGCGCTCGTTCACCAGCAGCAGCTGCGAAGCCAGCCGGCGCATGTCCTCGCCGCCGCCGGTCACCATCGCCACCTCGACCAGAGTCCGTTGCACAGCAAGGGGTGTACGCAGCTCATGCGAGGCGTTCGCGGCGAATCGCCGTTGTCCTTCGAAACCGATGGCGACCCGGTCGAGCATATCGTTGACCGCGACCGCGAGCTGGCGAGCCTCTCCCGACAGCGACTGCACCGGCATCCGCTGGCCCAGGTTCTGCGGCCCCACTTGCTCGACCGACTCCACCACGTCCGGCAGCAGCCGCAGCACCCAGCGCGCCAGAGGCCGGCTCAGGATCAGAGGCAGCACGACGATCGAGATCAGCACCACGATCCAGAGGATCGCGCTCCAGTGGTCACGGCAGGCAGTCGTGCGCGGGCACACCTTCCAGTCCACATAGGTCCCGATCGGGATGAGAACCGCGTTGGACAGAGAGAAGGCCAGCAGCAGGCTGAGCGCGGTCACCGCCGCGCAAGCCCAGCGGATCCGGCTGTGCAACGACCTGCGGGGGCCCCTCATGCGCCGATCCGGTATCCGGCGCCCGGCACGGTCTGGATCACCGGTGGGTTGCCCAGCTTCCGCCGCAGCGTCATCACCGTGACCCGCACCGTGTTGGTGAACGGATCGGCGTGCTCGTCCCAGGCCTTCTCCAGCAGCTCCTCCGGGCTGACCACTCGCCGCTGCGCCCGCAGCAGCACCTCAAGGACGGCGAATTCCTTGGGGGACAACGACAATGTCCGGCCGTCCCGGGACGCGAATCGCTTCGCCGGGTCGAGCCGCACCCCCTCGCAGTCGAGCACCGGGGGCAACGCGGGCAGCGCGCGCCGGGCGAGGGCGTGCAGCCGGGCGACGAGCTCGGCGAAGGCGAACGGCTTGGTGAGGTAGTCGTCCGCGCCGAGGCCGAGCCCGTCCACCCGGTCGCGGATGCCGGCCGCGGCGGTCAGCATCAGCACGCGGGTTTCGCCTGCACTCTCCGCGATCTTGCGGCAGACCTCGTCGCCGTGCACCAGCGGCAGGTCCCGGTCCAGCACGACCACGTCGTACCGGTGCACCATCACCCGTTCGAGGGCCGCATCGCCGTCATAGCAGACGTCCACCGCCATGCCCAGGTGCCGCAGTCCTTCGGTGAGCGAGTCGGCCAGCAACCGCTCGTCCTCAGCCACGAGTATCCGCATCAGGTTTTCCTCACGAGAACCAGTACATAGCCGCCGGGATAAAGATCGGATAAGTGCCGATCTTAACGGCCGGAGATGCGCCGCTGGCTACACCTGGGGCATGGTTTTCGCCGGAAGGTGCGGGACGCACCAGTTCGCCACGCTGGCCGGGTTCGCCGGCATCGGATTGATCGTCGCCGGCGCGTTCGGCTCGGGCGCACGGCCCGGGGCGCCCGCGCCGGCGAGCTGGAGCAACACTCTGTTGTACCTGGGCATCGGAGTGTTGCTGGCGGCTTGGGTCCGATTGGGACACCTCGTCCGCGCGGGCTCGGCGAGCGCCGTCGACATCCGCCGCGCGGTGTGGTTGTGGGCGGTGCCGCTGCTGGTCGCACCACCGTTGTTCAGCAACGATCTGTACACCTACCTCGCGCAGGGCGCGGTGGCCCAGGCCGGGCTTGATCCGTACACGCATGTGCCTGCGGAGCTGTCCGGTGAACTGATCGAGAACGCCGGCGGGCACTGGCTCTCCGTTCCTTCGCCTTACGGGCCGCTGTTCATCCTGGTGGTGAAGTCCGTACTCGGCCTGACCGGCGGAAATCCCCTGTTCAGCGCGCTCCTGACCCGGTTGGCGATGGTGGCCGGGCTGTGGTTGCTGTGCCGCGCGATCCCGGTTCTGTGCCGCCATCTCGGCGGAGCACCGGCCGGTGCATTGTGGATTGTCGCGGCGAACCCGCTGGTACTGCTGCACCTGGTGTCCGGCGGGCACAATGATCTGCTGATGATCGGCCTGCTGGCCGCCGGCGTCGGCCTGGTACTCGACCGCGCCGCGGTGCGTGGGTTCGCGCTGGTGGCGATGGCGGTCGCGGTGAAGGCGACCGCGGGGGTGGCGCTGCCGTTTCTGGTGTGGGTCTGGGTGGCTCAGCGGTCCGGCTCCGGGCCGACGTGGCGGGAGTTCCTGCGCGCCGTCGTCCTCTCGGTGTCCACAGTGGTCGTCTCTTTTGGACTGATCAGCGGGCTGGCCGGGGTTTCCCTCGGGTGGATCAAGGCGCTGGACGGGAATTCGGTGCTTGAACCCCTGCTTTCGGTGCCGACCGCGCTGGGGAAGATTGCCGCCTTACTGGTGCCCGGTTTTGATTCCGGGCAGCTGGTTCCAGGGTTCCGGACGGCCGCGTGGTTCGTACTGGCCGGGTTGGTCGCCTGGCTGTGGTGGCGGTCGCGGCGGAATGCGGTCGCTGCCGTTCGTGGTGCCGCGGCGGCGTTGCTGGCCACTGTCATGTGTTTGCCCGTGGTCCTGCCTTGGTACTACAGCTGGCCACTGGCCCTGGGCGCGGCCGTTCGGTGGCGGGTCACCTGGATCGCTTTCGCCGCAGGGTTTTCCGCCTTCCTGGTGGTGAGCAGCCAGACGAACGGGAGTACCCCGCTGCCGCTCTGGGGGTACGTGGCCGGGGTCGTGTTCTCGATCGCCGTCGCGGCCGGCACGCGGCTGCGGAAAAGGACGTGCTCGCCGGGTGATCGTGCTGGTAGGCTTTCGGTATTGAGGATGTATACCGTTCTTGCTCCCGGGTGGGGATGTCCCGCACAGCGCGCGGACTTGCGTGACGCGCTGAAGGCAGCTCTGAAGAACCGTGACCGTGCGGCTATCGGCGCGCTGCGCTACGCCTTGGCCGGAATGGGGGATGTGGCGGCAGTGCCGGTGGCTGGGGGCTCGATCGCCGAGGGTGGTCGCGTGGCAGGCGCCGCGGGCGGCCTTGGGGTGGGCGAAGCTTCGCGCGGTGGACTGTCCAATGGCGGCGTTCGCTCGATTCCGTCGACCGTGTCGGTCGGGTCGACCGTCTCGGTCGTGGAGAACGAGGGGCGGGAACGGGCAGCGGCCGTGGAGGAGTGCGAGCGGCGCCTGCGACCGGAACAAGCCGGACGGCTCTGTGCGAGGGCGACTGTGCCGCTGCGGCGGGTCGAACTCGTGGACTGACTGGGGTGGGTCTTTTCTGCCGTCAGACTGGCAGGTGGGCTCCGCGGTCACGCACCGGTTCGGGGATGCGGCCGAACCGTTCTTCGGCGGTGGCGAGGTACTCGAATGCGACCCGCCGCGGCGGCTCACCTACACCGCCGGATTCGTGCCCACGGCGAAGGATCCGACGCCCGACACCCGGTTGACCACGGCGACGTTCGAACTCGTGCAGACCGGCGAAATCGTCAAGCTGACGATGACCAGCGTCGGCCCCCGCGAGCAGATGCGGGTGCACGTGAACGAGGGGTGGGTTCTGGTCGTGGCGAACCCTCAAGAGTTTCCTGGAAACGGGGAAGCCGATGCCGGTCTGAGGACAGCCGGATCGGTGCCGGGTATCGGCAGCGGGAATTCGTCGGTGAGAACCCAGAGCTTGTACGGCTCCGTGATCACCGCGGCCCGGTCGATGACACCGAGGCGGGCTGCGACCGCACTCAAGTCGGCCGTGGTGGCCGCGGGGGTGATCCGGTCGACCACCGATGCCGGGAACGACACACACGAGGCCAGGAAGTCAGAAAGGGCGCGATTACGGCCTGGGTCGAGTTCCCGCGCGAGTGCGCCGAGCGCGCGAGGCAGCGTGCGGTCGCCGTTGCGGAGGTTGTCGCACGCGACGATCGCGAGTGGTTCCGCGGTGGCGTCGAGGCGGGCGAGCAGGCCGGAGACCAGGTGACCGAGCGCCGCTCGGTCCACGTAGCCCTGCTCGGTGATCGTCAACGTCACAATACTGGTGCTTGGCGCGGCGATCGCGGCGATGAACGCTTCTGGCTGCCTGGTGAGCGCCAATGCCTGGCTGATCGAGCCGATCACCCGCGTTCGTGTGGCACTGCCGTCGAGTTCGGTGACGCTGTAGTAACCGGCCTGCGCCGCCTGCTGGTCCGCGCTGGCGGTCGACCGGGGGCTGACCGCGAGGATCTGCCAGCCGTCGCCCGCGTCTTCGGTGTAGACCGCCTGATGCGCGCGATGGAATGCACCGAGTCCGATGTGGACGATCCTGGGTGGTGCGACGTCTCGGCCCGCCGGTCGCCGGATCGTGGTCGGCAGGCGGGGAAGCGTGCTCGCCGACAGCACGTGCGCCTCACCAGTCATGGATCGTTCCGTCGTGAAGACGGTTCACCGGCAACGACTTCGGTTCGTAAGCATATCGGGCTGCGGCCTCCTCGTCGATCTCCACCCCGAGCCCCGGCGTGTCGCCGGGTTTCATGTACCCGTCTTCGAACCGATAGGAGGTCTGGAAAACCTCTTCGGCCGGGCTGAGGTGACCCATGTACTCCTGGATGCCGAAGTTCGGCACGGCGAGATCGAGTTGCAGTGCGGCCGCGAAGGACACCGGCGAAAGGTCACCTGCGCCGTGTGATCCGGTGCGGACGCCGTACAGCGCGGCGAGGTCGAAGATCTTGCGCAGGTGGGTGATTCCGCCGGTGTGCGAGACGGCGCAGCGGATGTAGTCGATCAGCCGGTTCGAGATGAGGTGCTGGCAGTCCCAGATGGAGTTGAACACCTCGCCGACGGCCAGCGGCGTGACCGTGTGCGCCCTGATCAGTTCGAAGGCCCGACTGGTCCTCTGCGGGAGTGGCGTCCTCAATCCAGAACATGTCGAAGGGTTCGAGCGACTTGCCCAGCCGCGCGGCTTCCCGGGGCGTGAGCCGGTGGTGCACGTCGTGCAGCAGGTGGAATCCGTAACCGTATTCCGCGCGGACGGCGGCCATCAACTCGGGCGTGAAACGCAGGTACGCGGCGGAATCCCAAACGTTTTCGGTGGGGTAGCGCGCGTCCGCGCGGCACTTCTCGCCGTCGGTATTCCGGGAAATGCCGCCGCGGCGACATTCGTCGACAACTTCGACTCGTTCAACACCGCCGTGTGGTCCTGTGAGTACAGTTGCCCGACCGTCGACGACGGTGTGGCCAGGTTCAACCTGAAGCCGGGTGCCGCGCCCGACACCACGGGCTCGTGGTCCAAGATCAGGTACAAGGCGAAGCACTTCACGTCGGGCAAGTTCACCACCCGGTTCGCGCTCAGCGGGCGGCCGAAGCAGGCGGTGTGGTGGGGAACGGCACTGTGGAGCGGCGCCGGCAGCCAGTTCAACGAAATCAACTTCGGCTACACGACCAGTCAGAGCTTCACGAATTCGCAATTACGTTTCGAGAGCGCCAAGGCGGGCAAGGTGACGTCGCTCAAGGTCGACACCGGTGTCGACATCTACGACGGCAGATACCACACGGCGACGCTTCAGTACAATTCCTCGTCCGTCTCGTTGTACTTCGATGGCAAGCTGCTGCGGACGATCACCGACACGAGTGTCATTCCGACCGCTCCCATGGATCTCGTGGTCGGTCCCAGGCTGGTGACGGGCAGTGAGCCACTGACGACCACGTTCACGCAGACGGTCACCTCGGTCGAGGTGACCTGACCCGCGACTGGGATGCACATATCGTTTATCGATGTTATCGTTTGTCGATAGCATCGATAAACGATAGTGGCGGGAGCAGGGATGATGAGTGCCGCGCGTAATCCGTTGAGGCCTTTGACCAGTATCTTCAGCGTCGCGACGTGGGTGGTCGGGATAGCCGCGCTGGCGGTCGTGATCGCGAATGTCAGTGCACTGGGCTGGTTGCCCGGAACGTCCGCGAGTGAGACCTGTGTCGACGCGGGCGATGCGGTGACCGCACTCGAGCCCGGTGCGGTGGTCTCCGCGGGTGGCACATCGGTGTGCGTCGAGCACCCCGTGGCGATGCAGCGGCTCGCCGATCTCGGTGACCAGCTGCCGCAGGTCGTCTTCGAGTTCGGCGCGTTGTTCCTGGTGCTGCGTTTCCTGCGGACGGCGTCGCGGGAAGGGCCGTACGCGGCCGCCGTGCCAGGACGGCTTTCGGCGGCGGGTTGGTTCGTGCTGATCGGCGGCCCGCTCAGCGGTCTGCTGGCGACGCTGTCGCAGGCCTACCTGCGGTCGACCATGCTGGCCGATGCCAGGCCGGGCTGGTTCGGTGAATGGATGAACGCGTTCCCGGGCTGGGCTGTCGGGACCGGCGTCGCGGCGCTCACCTTCGCCTACATCCTGCGTATCGGCGTGGGAATGCGCGAGGACCTCGAAGGCACCGTCTGATGCCATCCGAAGAGTCCGCTGTGGACATTTTGGTCCATCTTGACGAAGTACTCGCCGCGCGAGGGATGACACTGACACAGCTCGCCACGGAAGTCGGCGTCACCGTGGTGAACCTGTCGGTGCTCAAGAACGGCCGCGCGCGCGCCATCCGGTTTTCCACCCTTGCGAGGCTGTGCGAGGTCCTCAACTGCCAACCGGGCGACATTCTGAGCTATCGGCGGCACTGAGAAGCGTCGAGCGCCTGATTTGGCCGGACATGGACGACCGCGATACTCGCCGCCGCGAGCAGGCCGATCGCCGAGAACGCGTAGAAGCCCCAAGGATAAGCGATTCCCGCCGTCAGCATGGCGCCGCCGAGCAGTGGGCCGCAGATTGCGCCGAGCCTGCCGACGCCGGCGGTCCAGCCGAGTCCCGTCGCCCTGTTGTGTTCGGGATAGACATGCTGGGTGTAGGCGTAAGTGAGCGCCTGAGCGCTGAAAACGAAAAAGCCCGCGAAGAAGATGACCGGATAGAGGCCGACCATGGGCAGCTTGACGACCAGCAGCGCGAGAAGGGCACCGGCTCCCAGGAACCAGCAGACGGTGGAGCCGCGCAGGCCGCGGCGGTCGGCCAGCGAACCCGCAGCGATCATGCCGGCGACCGCGCCGAGATTGAGCGCGAGCAGCAGTGCGAGCGCGGTGCCGAGTGGATAGCCCGCCTGCCGCATGATCTGGGGCAGCCAGATGTTGAGCCCGAACACGAGCATCAGGCCGAGGAAAGTGGTGCACCAGAACGCCAGCGTCGCTTGCAGGAGGCCGCCTCGGAACAGCCCGGCGACAGCCTCCCTGCCCGCGCGCGCCGGTGGTGTCGCGGCGCGGTGCAAGCGCTGGAAGCTCGCCGATTCCGGAAGGTGCTTGACCATCAGCGGAACCAGGACGAGAGCGGGCAGTGATCCGGCGACGAACATCGCACGCCAGCCGAACGGCTCGATGAACAGAATACCCAGCAGTGCCGTCAGCACGGCACCGACGTGATAGCCGGTCATGACGGTGGTGGACGCACTGGGCCCGCGTCCTTGGTCGGCCTGGTGGTCAGTGACGAGCGTGATGGCGGTCGGCAGGCAGCCCCCGAGGCCCAGGCCAGCAAGGAATCGCAGCGTCGCGAACATGCCTGCGGACGGAGCGAACGCGCACAGCAGGGTGAACGCGGAAAATGCCGTCACGGAAAGGATCAGTGCTTTGCGCCTGCCGATGACATCGGTGATTGTGCCGATCGTGAGCGCGCCGATCGTCATGCCCGCCAGGCCGACGGTCGAGATCAGCGTGCCCGGCGCCGGCGTCATTCCCCAGATGCGAGTGCCGAGCAGCACCGGCAGCACCACGCCGAGCACGACGAGGTCGAATCCGTCGAGTAACACCGCTGTCCAGCACAAAGGACGGACCCAGCCATTTCGTGTGTTCGTTGCCACTCGCGCCTCCACAGCTCCGTGGTCTCCGGTCGGTGGAGCGTAGGAATTCGGGTCAGGTGGAAGCTAGAGTGTTTTTCCACCCGATGGAAAGAGGTGGGATGGGCGGCAATACTCGCGAGCCGTCGCGCAGCGCGGCGGATCGGCTTTTGTCTTTGCTGGCGGCGTTTTCCTCCGCCCGGCCGACGCTCACCCTGAGCGAACTGGCCGAGGCGGGTGCGCTTCCCGTTTCGACAGCGCATCGGCTGGCCACCGTGCTGACCGAATGGGGAGCGTTGGAACGGCGGTCCGATGGCCGGTTCCAGATAGGCATGCGGCTGTGGTACGTCGGCGCGTTGGCACCGGGGTTCTCGTCGGGCGGCTGCACGGCATGGAGCAGGTAGCCGGCACCGGAGCGTGGCCCGTGGAGGGCCGCCAAGCGCCGCACCGGTCACCGACGACGCCGAGAAGGCAAGCAGCCGCCCGGAAAACAGCCCTTGGCAAGCGCCAGCCGAACGCGGGCGGCGGCGCAGACGATCGAAGGTGCCGAGAACAACGACCAGCCGCCCGAAGACGGCCGCGGCCGTGTAAAGACCAGTTGTACAACAACGCCCCACCCGCCGAGGTCACCACGAGCAGCCACGCCGACCCGGGTTGCTCGCCGGACAAAGGCGATCGCACAACACAACCCAGCCGAATACGACCACTGGCGGCCCATTCACGGCACCGAAAGGTGCATAAAGACACCCGCCCGCCGGACAGAGACGACCGCGCAGCCGCCACGGCTGAGCAGAGACCGCCACGGGCAACCTCACAAGCCGCCGACGGCAAAACCCCAAGACCCCGGAAACAGCCGCCAGCGGGTCAAAAGCGATCACACAACAATGTCCCCACCCAGTCGGAGGCCACGAACAGCCACGCAAGCCATCGACAGCACCCCAAGGCACCCGAAAGAGTCGCCCGCCGGGCAAGGACGGCCACCCACCAAGCCGAAGGTCGCCGCAAGCAAGCCAGCCACGGCGACCCGAAGACCCGAAAACAGCCGCACGCCGGGCAAAGACGGTCACACAACACCCCATCCAGCCAAGGGTCGCCACGAGGGAAGCCACTCACGGCACCCCAAAGACACCAGCCCGCCAGTCAAAGGCGACCGCGCAGCGGCCGAGGTGGCCGCGGCTGCCGGGCGGCGGAAACGGGGTCAGGCCAGCGAGAGTGCCAGTTCCTCCAGGATTACCAGCTGTTCCTGCAGGCCGACCTCCATACCCGACTCCAGGATCATGTCGCGGAGTTCCCGGGAGTGGGTTTCGGTTCGCATGGTCACGGTGGTGCGGCCGGCCTCCTCGGTGAACGTTACCGTGACCACGGGTGCGCCTTCGTCGGTCGCGCCGGGGATTTCGTACACCTCTGTGTACACCAGTTTCTCGTTCGGGAGGACTTCTCGGTACTCGCCGTGAAAAGCGACTTCGAAGCCACCGTTCGCGATCATCACGTAGCGCCAGCGGCCGCCGGGGCGCAGGTCCAGTTCCACGTCCGTGGTCTTGCCGCGGCGGCCTGCCCACCAGCGGCGAACCAGGTCCGGGGTGGTCCAGGCGCGGTAGACGAGATGCCGCGGGGCGGCGAACTCGCGGGTGATCAGGATCTGGTCGTCAGCGGGCAGGGTCACCTTCGCCGCGCCGGTTCCGGGCTGTGCCATGGTCGTTCTCCTCCTCGGTCCGGCCGAGCTCCGTCACTACAGAGTCCAGCAGGTCGAATCGCTCTTCCCAAGTGCGCTCATACCGGCGCACCCAATCGTGGATCGGCTTCAGCGCGGCGCCGTTGACCCGGTAGACCCGCTGCCTGCCGGCCTCGCGCACCTCGACCGCACCCACCGCGCGCAGCACCCGCAAATGCTTCGACACCTGCGGCTGCCCCAGCCCGAGCAGCCGGACGAGATCGTGCACGGGGCGTTCCCCCTCGGCGAGGAGGTCCAGGATCTCCCGCCGCCGGGGTTCGGCCACCGCATTGAACACGTCCGTGGTCGTCGCTGCTCGTGCCATGCGGCCAATAATATTCCCATATGGGTATGAGTCAAGTTTTTGCTGTTTCCGCAAACACTTTTGCCAGGGTTCCGGGTTGTCCGGATAGTCCTGGGCAGGAAACGGCAACTGGAGGAAGCAATGAAGAAGTACGACGTGGTGGTGGTCGGCGGGGGCGCCGCGGGGCTGAGCGGGGCGGTGGCACTGGCCCGGTCGCGTCGCTCGGTGCTGGTGGTCGATGCCGGCGAACCGCGGAACGCGCCGGCCGGTCACGTGCACAACTACCTTGGCAGGGAGGGCACTCCCCCGGCCGAGCTGCTCGCGATCGGACGGTCCGAGCTGGCCGGTTACGGCGGCGAGGTGATGAACGGGACCGTCACCTCGATCACTCGGCACGAGGACGGTGAGTTCACCGTCCAGCCGGCCGGTGAACCGGCCGTCCGCGCCCGCCGCCTTCTGGTGACGACCGGGCTGAAAGACGAGCTGCCCGAGGTGGCCGGGCTGGCGCGCCGGTTTGGCCGCGACGTGCTGCACTGCCCGTACTGCCACGGCTGGGAGGTGCGCGACCAGGCCATCGGGGTCCTCGCGACCAGCCCGATGAGCCTGCACCAGGCGCAGATGTGGCGGCAGCTGAGCGACGACGTCATCGTCTTCCGGCACACCGCACCGGCGTTCGACGTCTCGGAGCTCGCCGAGCTGGCAGCGCGCGGCATCCGGGTTGTCGACGGGGCGGTGGCCGCGATCGAGGTTTCGGACGACCGGCTCAGCGGCGTCCGGCTGGAATCGGGCGAGGTGGTGGCGCGGGAGGCGCTGGCGATCGCGCCCCGGTTCGCCGCGCGGGCCGAATTGCTGGCGCCGCTCGGATTGACGGTGGAGGACGTGGAACTCAACGGCCACGTGCTCGGCACCCAGGTGCCCACCGGCGAATCCGGGGCGACCGCAGTACCGGGTCTGTGGCTGGCCGGGAACGTCACGAACATGATGGCGCAGGTCTCGGTCTCCGCCAGTGCCGGACTCGCGGCGGGGGCGGCGATCAACCGGAGCTTGATAGAGGAGGAGGTCGCCGAGGCGGTGCGGCGAAGCGGGGAGCCGGACCGGACCGAACGCGCGGTCGTCGCGGCGGGGCGGAAACGCTAGGCGTGGCGCGGGGTTCCGAAGTGGACGGCAAGGACCCCCGGCTGCCCACGCGAAGGGAAAGTGCGAACTGCGCGCACACCCGGCGTAGCACGAAAGTCCACAGTGGATGACCAGTCGTTGAGACATTCGAGTCACGCACCCAAAGGGAAGCATGAACTTCTTGCATTGCACTCAGCAACAGGACCAACACCCGGGAACATTCGGGCCACGCTCGCACGGGTAGGCACTAAGCTCCCCCGGCAACCGTCTGGCATGCGAATCAAGTCCACAGTAGACGTCCGGCTGCCGAGACACTCGGGCCGACGACCAAGGGAAGCGCAAGCCCCAAGTGCGCACCCAGCAGCGGCTCTCAGGAAACCTGAGCCCGTCCGTGCCGCCCGAGTCCGAAGTGGACCCAGGCGGCACGGGCGGGGATCAGGGCAGGTAGTACATCGGGTTCGGCAGCTTCACCGGGTACGACGCGTGGCCGCCCTCCAGGTCGCTGAACTGGTCGCCGACGTTGAGGACGATGGTCGCACCGGTCTTTTCGAGGTGCGCGCGGGTGCCCGACTTGTACTGCACGGTGTTGCACTTCAGGCCGCACGGCAGGTAGTCCGGAGCGGTCGTCGCGGGCTTGAAGAACGCGCCTGCCGGAGCGGGGAAGCCTTCGTTCGCCAGGTTCTTCAGTGACTGCGGGCCTTGCGGTTCGGAGCGGCCGGTGACGAAGTAGACCGCCACCCCGCGCTGCGCGGCCCAGTTCGCCAGGTCCAGCACCGGTTTGTTGGCCGGGAAGGAGCCGTCGTCGATCGCCTGCTGTTGTTTGGCCGGGTCGAAGCCGAAGTCGTTGTCGGCCTCCCAGCCGTAGGTGACTTCGGAGGTGTCGTCGATGTCGAGCACGATCGCCGGGCTGCGCACCCGGCCCAGCTGCTCGGCGAGATGCCGCTTCGCGTCTGCGACCACGCGCAAGGTGTCGGAGACGAACCGGCTCGTGTCCGAGTAGTGGTGCTTGCCCGAGGCGTCGAGGTAATCGCCGTAGTAGGCCTTGACGTCGTTCTTCACTTGGCCGATGTTGGCGGGCTCACGACCGTGCGCGGCGGTGACCTCGTCCGAGCCGGCGAGTGCGGTGGCACCACCGGCTACGGTGGCACCGACGGCCGCGGCGACGGCGAGCTTGACGAGAGCGGGAAAACGGGACAAGACAACCCCTCTGGTTCAGGCGAATTACGGCGAGCCAGCCGAACCTACGCCCGGCCCGTCCGCCGGTAAACCCCCGAAAGGATCCGTTCGGCCCGGCAGAGGAACGCCACCGGCGAGCGGCCGATCCGCGTCAGCACAACAGTGGACTCTTCGGTGCCTCGTGGTTTCAGCCTGCGCCGCAACGCATCCGGATCCACATCGAGACCACGCACCAGGATCTCCAGCCGTCCGACGTCGAATCGCCGCAACGCGGCGGCCAGCGTCTTCTCCCGGTAGGGCAGCTGCTCCAGCACCCGGAAAGCCCGGCCGGGCGGTGGCGTGTCGCCGGTCAGGTAGGCGATGCGCTCGTCCAGCTGCCACAGGCCGTGCCGGGCCGCGTAGTGCCGGACGAGGCCGGCCCGGACCACGGCACCGTCCGGGTCCACCAGCCACTGGCCGGGCGGGCGCACGGGGAGGTCGTCCGGCTCGGCGTCGGTGATAGTCCATTGTGTACCGTCTGAACGCAGCACTGTGGCACGCCGGGTGACGTCAGTGGACGAATCGCGCCAGAGACAGGCCTCTCGGACCTGACCGTCCAAAGACACCAGTTCGACTTCCGAAGCCCACGGCGCGATGGAGAAATCCATACCCGGCGCACACTTCACCGACAGGACCCGGCCGGGATAGGCGTCGACCAGCTCGTCCAGCGGAGGCAGGAAGTCCGCAGGGCGCCACACGCGGCGGCCCGCGGAATCCCGGCGCGCCGGATCGGCGACTACCGCAGCCTCTCTCGATACCGGGCGCAAGGCGTCGGCCTGGACCACCGCCGCAGAAGCCGAGGCCATCGAAGCGTTGTGCCGCGCCATTTCCAGGCGCACCGGGTCCACATCGGACCCCAGCACGACCCGGGCCGACTTGGCCAGTTCGACCAGATCGGCCCCGACCGAACAGGTGACGTCGTGCACCACCAGTCCGGCCAGCCGCGCGGCCCGATGCCGGGCCACGGGAGTGGCGCTCGCCTGCTGGAGCGCGTCGGCGGTGAACAGCCACTCCCCCGCGTCCGCGATCTTCGCCGCCGATTTCCGGCGCAGCGTCACGGTTTCCAGCACCGCGGCGGCCCGCTCTCCGGCCACGCGGCGCATCGCGGTCACGTCGGCGATCCGCGACGTGTCGGTCAGCCGCAGTTCCGCGCACGCCGCGAGCGCCGCCGTTCCCGCGGCAGAACGCAGGAAGGCGACGTCGTCGACGGTGAATCGGTAGGTCAATTCAGGACGACCGCTTGGTCCCGGTGATCATCACGTTGTAGAACAGCTCCCGCGGCAACACCTTCGACAGCACCTTCTTGTCCAAAGCGGACAGCCGCAGCCAGAGGTGATAGGCGAACAGCCGCCAGCGCACGGTGAGCTTCTCCTGCGGCACCGCGGCCTCGAACGTGCGGATCGGCCAGCCCGCCAGCGCGGCGGAGAACTCCTCGGTGACCGCGCGGACATCCTGCGCCCCGGCGCCGCGAGCCGTCTTCTCCAGCTCGGACGGGTCGAAGGTGTGGATGTCGACCACGGCCTCCAGCGCCGCCGCGCGCGAGGATTCGTCCAATTCGGACTGTGGCCGCCGCCAGGCGCCCAGCACCGGCAGCTTCGTCAGGTTCGTCGTCAGATACCAGGTGAGCCGGCCGAGCCGACGCGCGTAGCGGTCGCCGATCTTCGTCGGCTCACCGGCGAACACGAACCGGCCGCCGGGCTTGAGCACCCGCAGCACCTCGCCGAACGCCTGGGCCACGTCCGGGATGTGGTGCAGCACCGCATGCCCGACCACCAGGTCGAACGTGTTGTCGTCGTACGGAATCCGCTCCGCGTCGGCGACTTTGCCGTCGACGTCGAGGCCGAGGTTCTCCGCGTTGCGCAACGCGACCTGGACCATGCCCGGTGACAGGTCGGTGACCGAGCCCTTCTTCGCGACCCCGCCCTGCATCAGGTTCAGCAGGAAGAATCCGGTGCCGCTGCCCAGCTCCATCGCATGCGAGTATGGCTGCCCGCCCGCGCCGGCGACCGCGGTGAACACGTCGGTGGCGTAGGAGATGCAGCGCTCGTCGTAGGAGATCGACCACTTCTCGTCGTAGGTCCCGGCTTCCCAGTCGTGGTACAGGACGTTCGCGAGCTTCGGATCGTCGTAGGCCGCTTTGACCTCTTCGGCCGTGGCGTGCGGATTCGGCGCCGGATCGGCCACCGCGGTCACTTCCCCTCGAAGGTGGCCTTGCCCGGCCCGTTCTCGATGAACGACCGCATACCGTTTTTCTGATCCTCGGTGGCCCACAGCGCGGTGAACAGCTGGGTCTCGATCTTCAGGCCGGTGGCGAGGTCCACATCGAGGCCCGCGTCGATGGCGGCCTTCGCGGCCCGCAGCGCGACCGCGGGACCGTTCGCGAACTGCGCGGCCCACTTGTGCGCGGCGGCGTACACGTCGTCCGGCGCCACGACCTCGTCGACGATGCCCAGCTTGAGCGCTTCCTCGGCCTTCACGAACCGGCCGGTGAAGATCAGGTCCTTGGCCTTGCTCGGGCCGATCAGCCGGGCGAGCCGCTGGGTGCCGCCGGCCCCGGGGATGATGCCGAGCTGCACCTCCGGCTGGCCGACCTTCACGTTGTCGCCGGCCACCCGGTAGTCCGCGGTCAGCGCGAGTTCGAGGCCGCCGCCGAGGGCATAGCCGGTGATGGCGCAGACGACCGGCTTGGGGATGTTCGCGACCCGGGCCAGCGACGCGGTCAGCTCGGCACCGAACTTCGCGATCTCCGGGTAGGTCCGCTCGGCCATCTCCTTGATGTCCGCACCGCCGGCGAAGGTCTTCTCCCCGCCGTAGAGGATCACCGCGCGCACGTCGTCGCGGTCGGAGGCCTCGCGGGCGGCCTCGGCCAGCTCGGCCTGCAGCTGGTTGTTCAGCGCGTTGACCGGCGGACGGTCCAGCCGGATCGTGCCGATCCCGCCCTCGACCTCCAGGGTTACGAACTCTCCCACGATGCTTCCTCCTCGTCGGCGGGACCCGCGGACCGCCCGCGGGCTACCCAACGGTAGGGCCAACCTACCTGCGGCGTGCGAAGAACCGTGCACCCGAGCGTTGCAGCACCAGGTCCTGATCGAAGGTCTTGGACAGGTTCTCGCTGGTGATCACGTCGTCCACCAGGCCGGACACCACCGCGCGGCCCTCGCGCAGCAGCAGTGCGTGGGTGAACCCGGGCGGGATCTCCTCCACGTGGTGGGTCACCAGCACAGTGGCCGGCGCGTCCGGGTCCATGGCAAGGGACGACAGGCGGGCGACCAGGTCCTCCCGGCCGCCGAGGTCGAGACCGGCGGCCGGCTCGTCGAGCAGCAGCAGCTCCGGATCGGTCATCAGGGACCGGGCGATCAGCACGCGCTTGCGCTCGCCCTCGCTGAGCGTGCCGAAGGTGCGCTCAGCGAGGTGCGCGATGCCCAGCGTGCCGAGCAGCTCCGCGGCACGGTCCAGGTCAAGTTTGTCGTATTCCTCACGCCAGCGGCCCATCACCGCGTACCCGGCGCTGACCACCACGTCGCCGACCAGCTCCTCGCCGGGCACGCGCTGGGCGATCGCGGCGGAGGTGAACCCGATGCGCGGACGCAGGTCGAAGATGTTGACCCGGCCGATCCGGTCGCCGAGCAGATCCACCTCGCCGGTGGTGGGGTGGAGTTCGGCGGCGGCCAGGCGCAGCAGCGTGGTCTTGCCCGCGCCGTTCGGGCCGAGCACCACCCACCGCTCGTCCAGCTCGACCGACCAGTCGAGGTCTGCGAGGAGGTCGTTGCCGGTGCGGCGGACGCCGACACCGGCCATCCGTACCACCAGATCGTCAGGGTCGCTGGGCAGGATCGGCTCGCTCACGCGCCCATTGTGGCGGCCCGCGCCGACCCGCACGCACCCGCCCGGGGTAACCGGTTCCGGCCGCCGCGGCGGTCCAGCGGCTGAGACGCCCGGCAGCGGGCCGCCGCGCTGTGGCAGCATGCGGAGGTGATCGTTTCCGCGCCCGCCGTCCGCCCGGTCAGCCGGGGCTCGTTCTGGCGCCGTCGCGCGATCGATCTCCTTCTCGTCGCCTCCTGCGGGTGTACCCGGGCGCGATAGGCACGGCGGATCCCTGTCCGCGGGTGCTCCGTCGCGCTGCCGTGTCCAGCCGTTTCCACACCCACCCCAGGAGCACCGTTGACCACCTCGATCAGCCCTTCGTCCGTCGAAACCCATCCCCAGCTGACCGACCCGCTGCTGGCCGAACTGCTGCATCCGGCCCGGCTGCTGTGGACCCCGCGGGAGCTGGCCGAGCTGACCCGCACCGTGACCACCGAGCTGACCTCCGGGCTGCGCGGCATCCTGCGTTTCGACGAGGATCGCCGCTGGTGGGCGCGGCTCGCGCTGACCGACGGCGTCGAGCTGTGGCTGTTGTCGTGGCTGCCCGGCCAGCACACCCAGCCGCACGATCACGGCGGCGCGGCCGGTTCGTTCACCGTGCTGCAGGGCGAGCTGGGTGAGGAGTACCGCTACCCCGGCGGTCCGATCCGCCGCCGCACGCACGTGACGGGCGAGGGCATCGGCTTCGGCGCCGGGCGGGCGCACCAGGTGACCGGCATCGGCGATCAGCCCGCGGCGAGCGTGCACGCATACTCACCGCCGCTCGTGCCGACCCGCGCGTACTCGACGCTGGCCGATGTGCCGAGCGAGATTCCCGCGCTGCCCGCGATAATCCGCTGATGACCGCGATCGACACCCGCCTCGCCGACGCTCGGTCCACATTGGACCGGGCGGATCCGGCACGCGCGGCGGACCTGCAAGCCGCGGGTGCGCTGCTGGTCGACATCCGCCCGCACGAGAACCGGCTCGCCGAAGGCGAGATCCCCGGTTCGGTCGTGGTCGAGCGGATCCACCTGGAATGGCGGCTCGCGCCGGACAGCGAATGGCGGCTGCCGGGGGTGACCACCGACACAGTGGCCGTGGTGGTGTGCAACGAGGGGTACGCGTCCAGCCTCGCGGCCGCCGATCTGCAGCGGCTCGGCCTGCGCCGGGCGACGGACCTGGCCGGCGGTTTCCGCGCGTGGGCGGCGGCCGGGCTGCCGGTGCAGCCGGGCGGGAGTCCGGCGGTTCCCTAGGCCAGGTGGGTCAGGAGCCGTCCGGTGCCAGACGGGCGCCGATGGTTCCGCCGAGCGCCTGGAAATGCCGGAGGACGGCGTCGCTGAGGGCCTGGAGGTCCGCGTTCGTGCCGCCGGGCACCGGGAACTGCGCCACGGACCAGGCGGACGGTCGCGTGCTGGTCTCGGTCGGCAGGACCAGCGCGGGGATCTCCGGCGGACGCAGGTTCGCGTCGGGCGAGGAGAGGGCCACCGGCGCCAGCGCGGGAAGATCACCGAGGGTGGCCTTCATTTCTTCGAGTGCCGCGCTGGCCTCGTCCAGCACGCGGGCCGCGTCGGCGGCGTGGTGGCCGCGTTCGGTCAGCATCTCGGCCAGGCTGGGGCCGGACGTGTCCTCGGGGAAGCGCCGGGACAGATCTTCCGCGGCATCCGCGTAACGGTGGAGTGCGTGTGTCGCGGCGCGGTGGGCTTCGGCCGCGCGCCGGATCTGGTCGAGCTGCTTCTCGCGCACGGCGTCGTAGGCTTCGGCGCCGCCGCCCGACCACCATCGGGCGTGGGTGCGCGCGGTCAGCTCCGCTTCGACCGGTTCGAGCAGCACGACCACCCTCCGGCACCGCTCGGCCTCCGCCCGCATAAGCCCGAAGATGTCCGACCACGACGGGGGCGGACCGGTGTAGCCCTGCGCCATCAGCCGAGTGCCTTCCGGATGCCGTTCGGGTCGGCGTCGGACTCCTCCGTCGCCCGGCCCACTTCGTTGATCACGGCCTCGGCCTCGGCCTCGTACGCGGCGTAGTGCTCCGCCGCGATCCGTACGCGTTCGGCGAGCTTCGCCAGATCGGTGGCCACCAGTTCCCGGGAACGCACGGAAGCCTGCTGGAACCGCTCCAGGCTCTTGGCCAGCAGCACTTCACCCGCCCGGTCGGGGCGGACGCTGAACTGGAGCGCGCCGCGGCCGGTCTCGAACTCCGTGTGCCGATCGGTCAGCCTGCCCGCGACCTCGCGCAGCCGCGCGGGGTCGGCTTCGTAGCCGGTCATCGTCCGCCCTGCCGCCTCAGGATCCGGACATCGTGCGCAGCACGGCGGGCGGCAGCGAGACCGTCCGCTCGGTGCCGCTGCCGGGCACCGCGCTCGGGTTCACCAGCACGCCGGTGGGCTTCCCACGGCGCACGGCCGCGGTGGCCAGCTCGCGGCCCGACCAGTGCCGGATCCCCGACCACCGGTCGCCCACCACCCCGCGGTATCGCTCAAGCGTCCAGTCGTCGGTGAAAACGCAGTACCACTCGCAGTCCGGGCCGAGCGAGGCGACCAGCGGGCCGTCCCCGAGCAGCGGGACCCGCAGCCGTTCCTGCGGGAACCGGGAAAGGACGTAGCGCGGCAGGTCGACGAATGCCTCGACGGCGGACAACTCACCACGTCGGGGCGCGGCCTTTTCCCCGGCAAGCAGTACGCGCGCGGCGGCCAGTTGCGCGGATTCGAGCGGCCGTTGTGGACGACGAACGCTTTCCGCTATCCGGGCGGTGAATAACTCGCGTTGGTCATCGCATTTGGTGCGGCCCGCGCCGAGCCGGGCGAACCGGCCGCGCAATGTCCGGGATTCCGCATCCTGGGTCAGGCCGACGTTGAACGCGGCCCAGAACACCTCGGCGAGGCCGGGGTCGCCGAATTCCGCGAGGACCGCCGCGAGCCGCGCGACCACGATGACCCGCACCAGCTCCGGGTCCGCGTCCCCGGGCACGTGCCAGCGCCGCCGCAGCTCCGGGCCGAGGAACGACCGCAGGTCCGCACGCCAGATCCCCCTTCCCTTGTGCAGCGCCTCGATGGCCTTCGACATCGCGCCGCGTACTGGGAATTCCCCTCGTCGCACGTGTTCCGACGGACCCACGTGGTCCTCCTTCCCGCCCAGGGCGCTGATCTTAAACGAAGAACGCACACCGAGAATCCGGAATATTCCACCGCGGTCCGGACCACTCGCGTGAACTGGGAAAACGCGGAAAAGACGTGGAATTCTGTGCGGGAAACCACGGGGTAATCACGGTCCGGCAGATCGAGGTGACATCGCGTATCGGGTATCGGCCGCGACTTTCCCGCGAGAACCACCGGAATGGCGGTGTGCCCGCAGCCGCCGAGGTTAGGTTCGGGAAAACGGACCAGCCCGTGGGTCCGGGAATGGGGAGAGACCGGTGGAAATCGCGATGATCGTCGCGCTGTCGTTGCTCAGCGGCGCCAGCCTGACCGCGCTGCAGGCGAGCTGGCGCGCGCGGCGCCGGCTCGAACGGCGGCTGGCCGAATCGGCGCAGGTCTGGCCGGTGTGGCCGGAATACCACCCGTACGACCAGCCGTGGCCGGTCGTCGTCCGGCAGCCGGTGCAGTACCCGGCCGTGCCTTCGCAGCCGGTGCGGAGGTACTGGCCGCACGAGGTGCGTTACCCGCCGAACCGGCGGTGAGACCTCAGGCGAGCACCACTCTGGCCAGCTCCGCGGGGCTGGCCAGCAGTGGATGTTTCGGCAGCACGCGCACGGTGTAGCCGATCGAACCGGCGCGGGGCAGCCGGAAGGTCGCCGCGAACGCGCCGATACCGTCGCCGCGCATCGGGACCAGGGCGGTATCGGTGAGTTCGTCACCGTCGCCCACCCGGCCGACCACGGCTTGGACGTCCACTTCGGACGGATCAAGGCCGGCGAGGTCGATCCGGGCGCGCACGGTCACCTCGGTACCCACCACGAACCGCTCGGTGCGGTCGTGAAGCAGCTCGGCGTCGAAGATCCGCACCCGGGGCCACGCGACTTCGAGCTTGGTGCGGTAATCGGCCAGCGACAGTGCACCGCGGTAAGCATCGTCGGTCGCCGCGGCGACCATCCGGGACGCGGGCAGGTAGCCCGAGTCCACATACTCGCGCACCATCCGCGAAGCCTGCACGCGCGGGCCGAGGGTCTCCAGCGTGTGCCACACCATGGACAGCCAGCCGGTGGGCACGCTGTCCTCCCCGGTGTCGTAGAACAGCGGCGCGATCTGCTGGCCGAGGAGGTCGTACAGCGCGGCGGCCTCCAGGTCGTCGCGGCGCAGCGGGTCGGTCACGCCGTCCGCGTTCGGGATGGCCCAGCCGTTGGAGCCGTCGTAGCACTCGTCCCACCAACCGTCCCGGATGGACAGGTTGAGCCCGCCGTTGAGCGCCGACTTCATCCCCGACGTGCCGCACGCCTCCAGCGGCCGCACCGGGTTGTTCAGCCACACGTCACAGCCGCGGTAGAGATAGCGGGCCATGGACATGTCGTAGTCCGGCAGGAACACGATCCGGTGCCGCACCGCGGGATCGTCGACGAACCGCACGATCTGCTGGATCAGCTGCTTGCCGTTCTCGTCCGCCGGATGCGACTTGCCGCCGACCACGATCTGGATCGGCCGCCGCTCGTCCAGCAGCAGGGCGCGCAGCCGGTCCGGATCGCGCAGCATCAGCGTGAGCCGCTTGTAGGTGGGCACCCGGCGCGCGAAGCCGACCGTCAGCACGTCCGGATCGAAGACCCGGTCCGTCCAGCCCAGCTCCAGCGCCGACGCGCCACGCTGCATCCACGCCGCGCGCACCCGGCGACGGACTTCGGCGACCAGCTTCTCCCGCAGCTCCCGACGCAACGCCCACAGCTGCTCGTCGCTCACGCCGTCGCGCAGCGAACTGCCCGGCGCGCGGCCTTCGTGGCCGAACTCGTCGTGGTTGCCGCCGAGCAGCGCGCTCAGCTCCCGCGCGACCCAGGTCGGGCCGTGCACACCGTTGGTGATGGACGAGATCGGCACCTCGTCCTCGTCGAATCCGGGCCACAGCCGGGAGAACATCCGCCGGGTGACCCGGCCGTGCAGCTCGGAGACCCCGTTCGCGCGCTGGGCCAGCCGCAGGCCCATGTGCGCCATGTTGAACAGGCCGGGGTTGTCCTCCGCGCCGAGCTGCAGCACCCGGCGCACGTCCACATCGGGCACCAGCCGCCCGTCGGAGAAGTAGCGCTGCACGAGGTCCACCGGGAACCGGTCGATGCCCGCGCTGACCGGCGTGTGCGTGGTGAAGACGGTGCCCGCCCGGACCGCCGGAAGCGCCTCGTCGAAGGCCAGCCCGTCGGCCTGGACGATCTCGCGGGCCCGCTCCAGCCCGAGGAACCCGGCGTGCCCTTCGTTGGTGTGGAACACCTTCGGCTGCGGATGCCCGGTCAGCTCGCAGAACTTGCGCACCGCTCGGAACCCGCCGATCCCGGCGAGGATCTCCTGCCGGATGCGATGGTCGGCGTCGCCGCCGTAGAGCCGATCGGTCACCGGGCGGAGGTCCTCGTCGTTGGCCTCGATGTCGGTGTCGAGCAGCAGCAGCGGGATCCGGCCGACCCGGGCCCGCCACAGCTGCGCACGCAGCTCACGTCCGCCGGGCATGGCGACCTCGACCAGCACCGGGCGGCCGTCCTCGGTCACCAGCTCCAGCGGGAAGGCGTTGGGGTCGATCACCGGGTAGTGCTCGACCTGCCAGCCATCCAGCGACAGGCCCTGGCGGAAGTAGCCCGACCGGTAGAGCAGGCCGACGCCGACCATCGGCACACCGAGATCGGACGCGGCCTTGAGGTGGTCGCCGGCCAGCACGCCGAGCCCGCCGGAGTAGTTCGGCAGCGCCTCGGTGACGCCGAACTCCATGGAGAAGTACGCCACCGCCGCCGGCAGGCCCTCGTCGGTGCGCCGCTGGTACCAGCGCGGTTCGGTGAGGTAACGCTCCAGCTCGGCCGCGGCTTCGTCCGTGCGGCGCAGGAAATCCTCGTCCACCGCCAGCTCTTCGAGCCGCTGCGGGGGCAGCGCGGTGAGCATCCGCAGGGGGTCGCGGATCCGGTCGAACAGCCCGGCGTCCATCGAGGCGAACAGGTCGCGGGTCGGGGGATGCCAGGTCCAGCGGAGATTGGTGGCCAGTGCGCCGAGGCCGGCGAGCGGCTCGGGCAGACTGGCGCGAACGGTGAACCGGCGGACTGCACGCATGGTCAGCGACCATATCGGGCCGGCGCCGGCGGCGCGCGTGGCCCACTTGGGGCATTGTGCCCATCCAGGGCGTACACGCTCGGTAGTCTCCGGAAGCCGAAAACGGGGATGGGAGCGAGGAAACATGAGCCGAGGGGGACGCACGCTGGCGATGCTCGTGGTGGCCGGGCTGCTGGGCACGACGGCGTGCAGCGGCACGAGCGCTGCTCCGGTGACGCCGGGGGCGGGCAACGTCGCGGGGCTGCCGGTGACCCATTTCGAAAGCGGGCTCAAGCCGGGCGCGGCCACACCGGACCTGCAGGTGCGCGGAGCCGAGGGCGGTACCGACGACCAGCTAGCCACCGCCGCCATCGCGGACGTGCAGGCCTACTGGTCGGCCATGCTGCCCGCGCAGTTCGACGGCGCAGCCTTCAAGCCGGTGACCTCGCTGCTGTCCTACGATTCGCGCCGCGACCGCGAGGAGACCGCCTGCGGCACCGTCAAGGAACTGGTGAACGCGTTCTACTGCGCCCGCGACGATTCGGTGGCCTGGGACCGCGGAGTGCTGCTGCCGATGCTGCGCAAGCGATTCGGCCCGATGGCCGTGGTGACCGTGCTGGCGCACGAGTTCGGGCACGCCGTCCAGTACCGGCTCGGCGATCGCGCGGGGATCACCAAGGCCACCCCGACCGTGGTCAAGGAACAGCAGGCGGATTGCTTCTCGGGCAGTTACTTCCGGTGGGTCGCGGGAGGCAGCGGCAAGTACTACCAGGTGTCCACCGCCGAGGGCCTGGACCAGGTGCTGGCCGCGCTGTTCCTCATTCGCGACCAAGCAGGCACGAGCGGGACCGACCGGCAGGCCCACGGCACCGCCTTCGACCGCACGTTCGCGTTCCAAACCGGGTTCGAGAAAGGCCCGAAAGAGTGCGCCGGGATGAACGCGGCGAACGTCCAGGCGCGGCTGACCGAGCGACCGTTCGACGCGGGCGACCGCGGCAAGGGCAACGCGAAGTTCGACGAAAGCACGCTGCAGCTGGTGAAGACCAGCCTGGACGAGGCGTTCCGAGGCGCGGGCGTGACGGCCCCGCAGTTCGTTCCCGGCAGCGGCAGCTGCCCGGCCGGCGGCCCGAGCACCCCGCCCGTCTCGTACTGCCCGGACGACAACACCGTGCAGCTGGACCTCAACCGGCTCGCGGAGCTGGCCCAGCCAGTGGACCAGCAAGCCGAGCTGGCCGGCCACACTACGACCGGGATGGGTGATTTCGCGGCGTTCGCCGAGCTTGCGTCTCGTTACGCGCTCGGCATTCAGAAGGGCGTCGGCGCCTCGCTCGACAACGCGAACGCGGGCCTGCGCACGGCCTGCCTGGTCGGTGCGTGGGCCGGGTTCACCCACAAGCCCGGCGCGTCCGGCAAGCTGCGGCTCTCCGCGGGCGATCTGGACGAGGCGATCGCAGACTTGCTCCGGCCGGACGGGCTGGTCTCGGCCGACGTCCGCGGGAAACGCCCGGACAGCGGCTTCGATCGAGTGGAAGCCCTCAGGCGTGGCTACCTGGAAGGTTCGGCCATTTGCTCGAAGCAGTACTCTTGACCAGTACGACGAAGGCCCGGTGTCCTCGGCCGGGGACACGGGGCCTTCGTCGTGCGTTTACGCGGGCTTCCGCTCAGTACAGCGCGCTGGCCAGCTCCCGGCGGGCCTTGCCGACCCGCTCGTCGGCCGGGTCGAACAGCTCGAACAGGGCCACCAGGTGTTCCCGGACCCGGTTGCGGTCCTCCCCCGCGGTCCGCCGGACCGCGTCGATCAGGCGGCGGAAAGCGGCTTCCACGTCCTGTCCGGCGACCTCCAGATCGGCGGCGGCGAGCTGGGCGTCCAGATCGGCCGGATCGGCGTCCGCCTTCGCCCGGGCGTCCGGGTCGGCGACCTCGGCCCGGGCCGTGAACTTGACCTGGGCCAGGGCGTTGCGGGCAAGATCGTTGGCCGGTTCG
Source organism: Amycolatopsis panacis (assembly GCF_003600245.1). Classification (NCBI taxonomy): domain Bacteria; kingdom Bacillati; phylum Actinomycetota; class Actinomycetes; order Pseudonocardiales; family Pseudonocardiaceae; genus Amycolatopsis; species Amycolatopsis panacis. The sequence continues at coordinate 29,158 of NZ_QZFV01000043.1, read as the reverse complement.
GCGTCCAGGATGCGCTCGTAGGCGGCCTGCGCGGCGGCGAAATCGCCCCGTTCGAAGGCTTCCTCGGCCTCGGTGAAACGCGGGTCCTCCGGCTCCTCGACCGGGCCGCGGGCCTCCTCGGCGGCCCGGATGCCGGGCAGCCGGTCGCGCAGGGCGTCCAGCAGTGAGTCCAGCCACTTCCGGATCTCCGGTTCGGGCAGCGCCCCGGAGAACGCGTCGACCGGCTGGCCACCGGCGATCGCCACCACGGTGGGGATCGACTGCGCGCCGAACAGCTGCGCGATGCGCGGATTGGCGTCCACGTCGACCTTGGCCAGCACCCAGGCGCCGCCGGCGTCCGCGGCCAGCCGCTCCAGCACCGGGCTGAGCTGCTTGCACGGGCCGCACCATTCAGCCCACAGGTCCACGACCACGAGCTGGTTCAGCGAACGCTCGACCACATCGGACTGGAAGCTCGCCTCGCTCACCTCGAGCACTGCCGCCGACGGGGGCGCGGACCCCCCGGCAGGCGGGGCGCCGTCCGCGGGTGGGGCGCCGGGCCGGCTCTGGGCCGCCTCCGCCCGTGCCTTGAGCGCGGACAGGTCGACCGCGCGGGACAATGCGGCGGACAGCGCCGCCGGGTTTCCTGCAGATCCGCGTGGGTTCGTCACACCTCCATCCTGGCACGCACACCGGCGCGGGGTGGCGGGAGTCCCACCGTTCCTGCGTTGGCGTTCCGGTCCCCGGCTGAGGCATGCTCTGCGGGACCGCAGGGAGGCCCGGATGCTGAGCCGGCGCAACGCGACGGTGGTGGCCGCCGTCGCCGCCGCGGTGGCGTGGATCGTGACCATCACGGTCCTCGTGGCCCACGAGGACGCCCCGGGCGCCCCGTCGGCGCCAGAACTACGCGAACAGCTCACCGCGGCACTTTCCGGGCGCGACACGGACGCGCTGGCCGGGCTTCTCGACGTCCCCGGCTCCGGCGCCGCCGACTTGGCCGGCGACTACGTCCGGGTGCTCGGCGACGACCAGGTGCGCGACGTGACCGTGCGGCTCGTCCCGGACGAGCACGCGCCGACCACCGCAGTGGTCAGCGGGGTCGGCCGGAGCGGGGCCCGGTTCACCTACCCGCTGGCGGTGACCAGCGCGAAGGGCCGGTGGACGGTGTCGTTCATCCCGCCGCTGCCTTGAGGGTGGGCCGGTGTCTCGCGCGGACTGGAACAAACTGTTGTCAGGTACTGCTACGTGTAGACGTTTTGTTCCACGAGCCGTCGCCGCGCTCAGTCCTTACGCAGGTGTGCCTCCACCCGTTCCACCTTCGCGGCCAGCTGGTCCTCGTAGCCGGGCCGGATGTCCGCCTTGAGCACCAGCCCGACCCGCGCCGACCCCTCCCCCGCGGCTTCCACGGCCTGCTTCACCACGGCCATGACCTCGTCCCACTCGCCCTCGATGTTGGTGAACATGGCGTCGGTCGAATTCGGCAGCCCGCTCTCGCGTACCACCTTGACCGCTCGGGCGACCTTCTCGCTCACCCCGCCGTCCGGGTCCCCGCCGGACGGGCTCACGCTGAACGCGACGATCATGCTCGACTTCCTTTCGCCTGCCGGATTTCCGGTGGGGCCTCAGGGCACCGCGCGGTACCCGCTGGTAGCTTCGCGTGTCATGAACCGTCCGCTGCCGTTCGACCCGATCGCCCGCGCGGCACAGTTCTGGGAGGACCGGATCGGTCCGGCCGGAACCATGGCCGCGGTCACCGGGGTGATGCGCGTGCAGCAGATCATCCAGTCCGCGGTCGACGGTGCGCTGAAGCCGCACGGCCTCACCTTCGCCCGCTACGAGGCGCTCGTGCTGCTCACCTTCTCCCGCCACGCGAGGCTGCCGATGCGGGTGATGGGTGAACGGCTGCAGCTGCACCCCACCAGCGTCACCAACATAGTCGACCGGCTCGAACGCGACGGGCTGGTCAAGCGGGTGCCGCACCCGACCGATCGGCGCACCACCCTGGTGGAGATCACCGAGGACGGCCGCGTCCGCCGGGAGGCGGCGACCGCGGCCGTGGTCGGGATCGATTTCGGCCTCACCGGCCTCACCGAGCGGCAGGTCGGCCAGCTCACCGAGCTGCTCACCAAGGTCCGCAAGTCCGCGGGCGACTTCACCGAATAGCACGACGGGCCTGCGCGAAGCTCGCACAGGCCCGTCGCTCGGGGGATTCGGGGAGGGTCAGGCAACCGGCTCAGGCACGCGCCGGAACAGGCCGACGCCGCCGTGGGTGAGCCGCTGCGGGCCGTCGAGCCGGCCGTTGCGCAGCGCCCACTTCTCGAACAGCCAGGTGAACAGCGGCGGGATGCTGGCCAGCAGCGCGAGCACCAAGGTGCGCGGACGCCAGCCCAGCGGCTTCGCCACGGACAGGGAGGTGATCACGTACAGGACGAAGATGACGCCGTGCACCATGCCGAGGACGCGCACGCCGCCCTCGCCGGAGGAGTCGACGGCGTACTTGAGAAACATCCCGATCAGCAAGCCGAGCCAGGACAGAGCCTCGGCGACTGCGGCCACGCGGAACACGAGAGCGGCCTTGCTGGACACGACATCCTCCTGTGCGTCACCTGGTGCGTGCTGCCTGCACACACAAAAACGTCCGGCGCACTGTCCAAGGCGGACGGATCCGCTCGGCGTCAACAGCGATGTCGGACGTATGACGACAGTGTGCGGGATGAGCGGGCTCACCGGAACACCGGGTCCCGTGACCCCGATCACGACGGAGATCGCGAATGGTCTGGACCACATGTGGTTTTTCGCAGCGAATGCCCGATCTGGTGACGGTTTTCCGGTCGGCTCCCACGATGCGGGAGAAGAAGTTCACCGGGTGTCCCCAGCCGACCACGGAGCGACAAACCGAGGCTGCAGGATGACGAAGGGTGATGTTCCCCACGTGCACCACTCCGGGCCGAATGCTGTGAAGGGCACCTTCACGGACTCTGAGTCCGTGAAGGTGCCCTTCACAGCTTTGCCCCCACGTGCCGGACCCAGTCAGCCGATACCGATGGCGAACACGTGCATGGCGCCGCCGTCCTTGGTGTCGCTCGGCAGGGTCACGCTCGCGACGGTCTTGCCTGGGGCGAGGGTGATCGGTGCGGTGGTAAAGACCACGGTGCGGATCTTCTGCGCGTCACCACCGGAGGCATTTCGGTACGGAGTGGACAGTGCGATCTTGTTGCCGTACGCCGGTTGCGCGTTTCCCCCATTGAGCGTCCAGTCGGAAAGTCCGACGGTGGCGGTGGATTTGCTGCCGTCGGTGTAGGTGAGGGTGAGTGTGCCTTGTGAGTTGCCGTTGCTGGCGGAACCGAGCAGGGCGAGCTTGCCGGAGCCGGTCACGTTCACGGTTTGGCCGGCGGCCACGGCGTTGTCCGGGTCGCCGACCGGATAGGACGGCCAGGTGAACTTCAGGCCATCGCTGGTCACCGTGCCGCCTGGCTTCGCTCCGGCGGCCGCCAAGGCATCCGACGAGTAGCTCCAGCCGCCGCCGTCGAAGTTTCCGGCGGCGGGGTTCGAGTCCGGGGAGAGTCCGGTGTTGTCCACAGTGGCCAGCCAGCTGTTCGGCTGCGCCACCAGCACGGTGAGCACGGCCTGCGTCGCGGGCAGGCCCGGCGTGGAGAACGTCACGGGGATCCGCCGCGGGCCGTCGGATGTTCCGGCGGGAACGCTCACCTGTACGGCGGCGCCGGCTTTGCCCGAAGCCGGGACGGCGATCTGGCCGGTGGCCGGCGAGAGCGTGATGCCGTCGGCGCTTCCTGCGGTGTAGGACCAGTTCGTCGGCTTGCCGGTCAAGTCTTGCACGCCGATCGACGCCTTCGCGGTCGAGCCTGCGGGTGTCACCACCCGTGCCGGGTCCGCAAAGGACAGACTCGGCTTTTCCTGTTCACGGAACGACGGCGGCGCGTCGGCCGGGGCGGAGCCCCATGCAGTGGCCTTGGCGGAACGGGTGAAGTCGAGCGTGCCGCCGGTTCCGATCAGGGCTTCGGGCAGCCACGCCTTGCTTGCCGCGCTGCCGTTGACTTTCAGGCCGCCGACGTAGTCACCGGTGCCGGGCGCGTTGATGGTGATCTTCTTGCCTGCGCCGGTGGTGAGCGTGGCGCTCTCGAATCGCGGCGTGGTGAGCAGAACCTCGGCGCGGCCCGGGATTTCCGGGTAGATGCCGAGCGCGGACCAGACGTACCAGGAGGACATCTGCCCGAGATCGTCGTTGCCGATCAGGCCTTCCGGACGCGGGTTGTACAGCTCGTCCATCGACCGGTGCACGATCGACTGCGATTTGGCCGGTGCACCGGCGTAGGAATAGACGAACGGCGCGTTGGAGTTCGGCTCGTTGCCCATGAACGCGTACGGCTCCTGGGTGCCGGCATTCAGCTTGGTGAAGAATTTGTCCAAACGCGACTGAACAGCGTCGTTGCCGCCGAAGGCCGACACCAGACCACCGAGGTCGTAGGGCACCATCCAGTCGTACTGCGCGCCGTTGCCTTCGACCCAGCCCTGCGAGCTGGCCGGGTCGTAGCTGCCGGAGAACGAACCGTCCGCGTTGCGCGGCTGCAGGTGGCCGGTACCCGGGTTGTAGAGGTTCTGCCAATTCTGGGCACGCTTCATGAATGTGCTGTACGTGGCGCCGTCACCGAGGCGCTTGGCGAACTCGGCGATAGCGAAGTCCGCGCTGGTGTACTCCAGTGTGTCCGCGCCGGCGCCCGGTACGTAGCCCAGCTTTTGGTAGTCCGCCAGCCCCGGCCGTTCGACATAGCCCTGTGTCGGCTGGGTGGCGCCCTTGACCATGAGCAGCAACGCCTTGTGCGCGTCGAAGTCACGAGCACCGAAGGCGTACGCGCTGGAAACGATGATGTGGTACGGATCGCCGTTCATCACGCCGGTGTAGTCGTTCGCGACCGTCCAGCGGTCCCATGAACCGCCCTGTTCGGCGTAGGCCATCATCGAACGCACGATGTCCGAAGTCTGCTTGGGATCGATCGTGGCCAGCAACGGGATCTCCGAGCGGTAGATGTCCCAGCCGGAGAAGTTGGTGTACATCGCATGGCCCCGATCGGCCTGGTGTATCCGGCCGTCGAAGCCCGGATAGCGACCGTCCACATCGGAGAAGACGTTCGGCTGGATCAGCGAGTGGTAGAGCGAGGTGTAGAAAGTCGTCCGGTCGGCGTCCGGGCCGCCGGTCACCGCGATCTTGCCGAGCTGGTCGTTCCACGCCTTGCGCGCGTCCGAGGCAACTCGGTCGAAAGACTTCTCGCCATTGTTCTCCGCCGCCAGGTTGGCCTTCGCGCCATCTTCGGACACAAAGGACAGTCCTACCCGGACATTGACCTGCGCGCCGTTGAGGTTCGGGAAGCTCACGTACCCGCCGCTGCCCGGACCGCTCACCGTGGTGCTGCGCGGCTCCGCCTTGGCCGGGCGCGCCATCGACGCGTTCACCCCGTCCGGCTGCGCGACCTTCGCCTTCGCGCCACCGCGCTCCGCGGTCTTGCCGGGCGTGACCGCACCGTTCTTCCAGGTGCCGACGGACTCGAACGGCGTGTCGAACTTGGCCGAGAAGTACACCCGGTAGCTGTTCTTGGCTCCACAGAACCGGCCGCTGGCCGCCCACCCGCTGATGGTGTCCTTGCCGATGGTGATCGACGCGTCGTCAGTGCCGTTGACCGAGCCGGAAGTATTGAGCAGCAAGGTCGACGCGGCGCCGGCCGGATAGCTCAGCCGCGCCGAGCCGGTGCGCTGGGTCGCGCTCAGCTCCACCTTCGCGCCGCTGTCCAATGTGACGTCGTAGGCGCCCGCGGTGGCGTGTTCCTTGGCGTGCGAGAACTTCGCGGTGTAGTGCCCCGGATCGGTCGCCGGTGAGGAGGAGACCTCACCGACGTAGGGCATGAACGGAAGGTCCTGATACGTACTGCAGCCCGCGCCGGACAGGTGTGTGAGACTGAACCCGGTCAGCGTGTCGTCGTCGTAGAAGTACCCGCCGGGCTGGGATTTCTGGGTGTCCGGGCTCCACTGCACGAGGCCGAACGGCGTCACCGCGCCGGGGAAGGTGTTGCCCGCCCCGCCGCCGGTCCCGTGGTCCGCCCCGCCGGGCCGGGTTCCGACGAACGGGTTCACCCACTTCGCCGGATCGGTGTCCGGAGCCTTCCCCGCGGCCGCCGCGGGGACCGCCACGGTGCTCACAAGGGCGGCCACCGCCGCGCAGATCAGTCCGGCTCGCCAGCGCGTTCGCGCCATCGCCATCGCCTCTCCGGTCGTCCGCGCGAACCGGCCGTGGCCACCGGCGCACCGGGTGGATGACAACCTTGTCGCGCACCTGTAGATGCCGGTCACCTTGAGTGGCGAAGCGAACGGGCGTCAAGACCGGCGGGCAGGCCTGTCTCGTTCCGGACAGGCTGATCAGCCATCCGTATGAAGACTTTCGCAGGCTCTTCGCGCACGGCCCGGTGCCGGGCATTGACAGCGGACCGCCGGGTGGTGTCCAATTCCGGGCATTATGACAACGTTGTCTCCGCAGGGACGGGACGCGGACGGGCTGCCGCGCCCGGCGAGCAGGCGGGCCACGATGAGCGACGTGGCCCGGCTGGCCGGTGTCAGCATCAAGACGGTTTCACGGGTGGTCAACGACGAGCCCGCGGTCCATCCGGAGACCGCCGAACGCGTGGTGGCCGCGATCGAGCAGCTCGGCTTCCGGCGCAACCTCGGCGCGCGCAATCTGCGCCGCGGGTCGACCACCGGCACCATCGGGCTGATCGTGGAGGACGTCGGCAACCCGTTCTACTCCGAGCTGAACCGCGCGGTGGAACGCATCGCCACCTCGTTCGGCAGGCAGGTGCTGACCGGTTCCTCGGAGGAGAACTCGGACCGGGAACGCGAGCTGGCGCTGGAGTTCTGCGCGCGGCGGGTGGACGGCATCCTGGTCGTGCCCGCCGGGCTGCAGCACGGGTACCTGGTGCCGGAGATGCGCGCGGGCACCCCGGTGGTGTTCCTGGACCGCCCGGCCGGCGACATCGTGGCCGACACCGTGCTGGTGGACAACCTCGGCGGCACCGTCGAGGCGGTCACCCATCTGGCCGCACAGGGTCACCGCCGGATCGCCTTCCTCGGCGACAGCCCGGACATCTTCACCGCCGCCGAACGCCTGCGCGGTTTCCGGGAAGGCTGCGTGCGCAACGGGATCCCCTACGACGAGAACCTCGTCGCCATGCACACCCCGACCCCCGAGAAGATCGGCCACGCCGTGCGCACGCTGCTGTGCGGGCCGGCCGCCGCGACCGCGGTGATCGCGGGCAACAACCGCGTGGCCGTGCACCTGCTGCGCGCGCTGGCCCACGCCGAGCACCGCCCGGCGCTGGTGAGCTTCGACGACTTCGAGCTTGCGGACCTGCTGGACCCGCCGGTCACCGTGGTCGCGCACGACGTCAGCGCCCTCGGGCACGCGGCGGCCGAACTGCTGTTCGCCCGGATCCAGGGTGAGCAATCCGCACCGAGAAAGGTGATTCTGCCCGTGCGTCTCGTTCCCCGTGGTTCCGGTGAGGTCGCCCCGTGACCGAACACCTCGACCCCATCCGGCTCCCGGCCAACCAGCCCCCGCAGTTCTACCGCGGCGGCGACGCGATCGCCCGGCTGCGCGGCGCGTCCGGCAGCGATTCGAAGTTCGGCCCGGAGGACTGGGTCGGCTCCGTCACCACGATGTTCGGCCAGGAGACCAACGGTCTCACCCGGCTGCCGAGCGGATTGTGGCTGCGCGAGGCGGTTCGCGGCAACGCCGCCGCCTGGCTGGGCGAACGGCACGTGGCGAAGCTCGGCGACTCCACCGGCCTGCTGGTGAAGCTGCTCGACGCCGGGCAGCGGCTGCCGGTGCACTTCCACCCGTCGGACGCGTTCGCGACGCAGCACTTCGACTCGCATTTCGGCAAGACCGAGGCCTGGATCGTGGTCGGCACCTACGGCGACGACCCGCGCGTGTACCCGGGCTTCGCCGAAACGCTGAGCAAGGCGACCGTGGCCGAGTGGACCCGGGAGCAGGACGCGCCGAGCATGCTGGGCGCGCTGAACAGCATCCCGGTGCGGGCCGGCGACACGGTGTACATCCCGGCGGGCTTGCCACACGCGATCGGCGAGGGCGTGTTCGTGGTGGAGCTGCAGCAGCCCACGGATTTCTCGCTCACCCTGGAGTGGCGCGACTTCCTGGCCTCGCCGGAGAAGGGCCACCTCGGCATCGGCTTCGACACCGCGCTCGAAACCCTGGACACCTCCGGCTGGGACGCCGAACGGCTGACGACGATCGTCAAGCACACCGCGGACGACGGCGCCGAGTCGGTGGATCTGCTGGCCGCCGGGTCCGGCGCGTTCTTCCGCGCCGACCGGATCCAGCTCACCGGCGGCGCTTTCGCACTGGACCCATCGTTCGCGGTACTGGTCGTGATGGACGGCGCAGGCACCCTGCGTACCGAGCGCGGCAGCGAGTTCCCGCTGGCCAAGGGCGACACCTACGTCGTGCCGTTCGACGCCGGGCAGGCCGAGGTGTCCGGGGCGGTCACCGTCATCCGGTGCCGTCCGCCGGCTCCCGAAGAGCGGTGATCCGGCACCTGTCCGTCCGAAGTGGACGGACAGGTGAGCGCTCCGGAAGGGACTTTCCGCGGGGAAAGGTCCCCTTCAGGGTTTTCGGTCGCTATCATCTACTCCCCACTGCCGAGGGAGGCCGGATGACCCAGCGCGTTCCGTGGCGTTCGCGTCCGGCGTCGGCCGGGGTGCTCGCGGCGGCCCGGCGGATCACCGAAGACCTGATGGACGGCCTGTCCGGCACCCGGGTCCGGCGGGCCGCGCACGCGCTGCGGCGACTGTTCGACGTCCCCGCCCTCGGCGTGAGCGACCTGTCCGGCGCCCTGGTCTGGTCCGGCCGTCCCGGTGCGGACGACGTGGTGACGCAGGTGCTCGACGAGGTCCTGCACACCGAGGAACCGGCGACCCGTGGCGAAGTCGCAGCGGTACCACTGCACGTCCACGACGAGCTGGCCGGCGCGTTGGTGCTGGTCGGCACGAAGGGGGCGGTGCTTCGGCAGGCCGCGGATCTCGTCGTGCAAGCGCTGGAACGGGGCCGGTTGGAGGCGTCGGCCGATCAGGCCGCCCAGGCGGAGCTGCGGGCGTTGCGCGCGGAGATGTCGCCGCACTTCGTCTACAACGCGCTCACGGTGATCGCGTCGCTGGTGCGTTCCGAGCCGGATCGGGCGCGGGACCTGATGCTCGATTTCGCCGACTACACCCGCTACAGCCTCGCCCGGCACGGTGAGTACACAGTGGTCGCCGAGGAATTCCGCGCGGTCGAGACATACCTGGCGTTGCAGCGCGCGGTGCTGGGCGACCGGCTGAAGGTGCAGGTTCGGGTAGCGCCCGAGGTGCTCGCGGTGGCGGTGCCGTACCTGGTGCTCGAACCCTTGGTGGAGAACGCGATCCGGCACGGTATCGAACCACGCTCCGAGGCCGGGCTGGTCCAGGTGCACGGGCAGGCCGAAGGCAACGACTGCGTGCTGACAGTGGAGGACGACGGAGTGGGCATGCCGCCGACACGGGCCGCGGACATCCTCGCCGGGCGTGCCACCGGCGCCGGGCTTGGTCTGGCCAATGTGGACAGACGACTGCGCGACGTTTACGGCGCCTGGTACGGCCTGACCGTGGAGACCGAGGTCGGCGCCGGTACGCGGGTGATCGTGCGGGTGCCGCGATTCCAGCCGGGAGTGCTGCCGTGAGCGGGCTGCGGGTGCTGGCGGTGGATGATCTGCCGCCGGCGTTGGACGAGCTGTGCCGGATGCTGTCCGACGCGCCGGAGGTCGATGCGGTGGTCGGCGCGGGCGACGCGCTCAAGGCGCTGAAACTGCTGCAGGCGGACCAGTTCGATGCGGTGTTCCTGGACATCTCCATGCCGGGGCTGGACGGGCTGGAGCTGGCTTCGTTGCTGGCGAAGCTGTCCGAGCCGCCGGTGATCGTCTTCGTCACCGCGCACGACGGGCACGCGGTGACCGCGTACGGCATCGGCGCGGTCGATTACCTGCTCAAACCCGTACGTACGGAACGGCTCGCCGCGGCGCTGGCGAAGGTCGTCCGGCTCGCGCCGAGCAGCCTGCCAGGGCCCGCGCCGGACGCGATGGCCGCGCTGCCGATCGACTCCGGAGGCCGCACCCGTTACGTCCGCCGCGACGACGTGCTGTTCGCCGAAGCACACGGCGACTACGTCTGGCTGCACACTCGCACGGGCGTGTACCCGGTGCGGATGCCGATTTCCCGGCTTGAGGAGTACTGGGAGGGCACCGGATTCACCCGCGTGCACCGCGGTTACCTGCTCGCCGTCAGAGCGGTGCTGGAGTTGCGCAGCGACACCACCGGCGGGCTGCTGGCACACACCGAAGCGGGAGACGTACCGGTCAGTCGCCGGCACGCCCGCGAGTTGCGTGACCGGCTGCTGGAAGCGGCCCAGCGCGGGCAACTGGGGACCCGGTGAGCCGGACGAAACGGGTCGCCGTGACCAGCCCGCAGACGCGTCTCGCGCGATCGCGGCGACAGGCCCGCGGCCGGTGGCGGATGCCGCGGCTCGCGGCTTCGGAGGCCGAGCGTGCGGCCTCGCTGTATCGGACACAGCGTCGTCGCGGGATTCCCGCGTTGGTGGCGATGTTCGTGCTGGTGCTCGGCCTGCCGGTGGTGTTCGCCGTGGCACCGGAGCTGGATTCGGTGCGGGTGTGGGGCATTCCGTTGTCCTGGCTGATGATCGCGTTGCTGCCGTACCCGGTGATGGCCGGGCTCGCGTGGTGGCAGCTGCGGCGGGCGGAGAAGACCGAGGACGACTGAGTGGACATCGCGCTGGCCGTCGCCCCCGTCGTGCTGATCACCCTGCTGATCGGCGTGCGCGGGGTGGCCGCCATGCGCACCACGTCGGACTTCCTCGTGGCGTCACGGCGGATCTCGCCGTTCGTGAACTCCGCGGCGGTATCCGGGGAGTACCTGTCCGCGGCGTCGTTCCTCGGCATCGCCGGGCTGGTCGTGAAGAACGGCACCGGTGCGCTGTGGTACCCGGTCGGTTTCACTGCCGGGTACATCGCGATGCTCGTGCTCGTCGCCGCACCGATGCGCCGGTCCGGGGCGCTGACCGTGCCGGACTTCGCCGAAGCGCGGCTGGCCTCCCCCGCGTTGCGCCGGCTCGCGGCCGTGGTGGTGCTGGTGATCGGGGCCATCTACGTCGTTCCCCAGTTCCGCACGGCCGGGCTCGTGCTCACCGCGGTGGGCGGCACTCCGTACTGGGTGGGCGTGGTGATCGCCGGGACCGCGGTCGGCGGCACCCTCGCGCTCGGCGGAATGCGGGCCGCGACCTACGTGCAGGCGTTCCAGTTCTTCCTGAAACTGGTGCTGTTCCTCGTTCCCGCGCTGTGGCTGGTGCTGCACGTGAGCGCCGGGGACCGGGAGGCGAGCCTGAAGCCGGTGGAGTTCACCCACTTCTCCGACGCGACCCCGGTGGACTTCGCCCACGACGCCACTCTGACGCTCCGGGAACCCACGGTGGTCCTCGAACAGGGCACCCCACGGACGTTGCCACCCGGACAGCTGCCGGTCCGCGAAGGCGCGCGAATCGTCTTCGCCGAGGGCGCACAAGTGCCTGCGCTGCAAGGGGAAACACCCCTCGGCGGCCCGAATTGGCAACGGCCGCTGCTGGAACTGGATCGGGGACACCCGTTGCTGGGCACCTGGGCGATCCTGATCGCGACCGTGCTCGGCACGATGGGCCTGCCACACGTGCTGATGCGTTTCCACACCAGCCCGGACGGCCGGGCCGCGCGCCGGACCGCGGCGATCACCGTGGCGCTGCTCGGCGTGTTCTACCTCTTCCCCGGCGTCTACGGGGTCCTCGGCCGGGTGCTCGTACCGGAGCTGTACCTGTCCGGGCAGACCGACACCGTCGTGGTCGCCCTACCGGCCCAGGTCGACCACGGCTGGGCCGGGCAGCTGTTCACCGCGCTGCTCACTGCGGGTGCGTTCGCCGCGTTCCTGGCCACCTCGCTGGGGCTGCTGCTGGTGATGTCCGGCGCCCTGGCCTACGACCTGATGCCCGGCGGGCTGCGGCGACTGCGGGTGACCGTGGTCGCCGTCGCGGCCGCCATGGTCGTGCTCGCGCTGCCCGCCACACGTCTCGACGCCGGGATCCTGGTGACCTGGGGGTTCACCGTTGCCGCGTCGACCTTCTGCCCGCTGCTGGTGCTCGGCATCTGGTGGCCGCGGCTGACCGCGGCGGGCGGAATCGCCGGGGTGCTCACCGGGCTTGTCGCGTCGTCCGGGTCGATCCTGTTCGCGCTGGCCGGACCGCCGCTGCCCGGCTGGGTGGCGATCTTGGTCTCGCAACCGGCACCCTGGTCGGTACCACTGGCCTTCGGGGTGATGGTGCTGGTCTCCCTGCGCAGCCGCCCGCCGGCGTGGGCCGGGGCCGCGATGCTCCGGCTGCACCTCGACGAACGGGTGCCCGCCCATTCGCCGGGACGCGCCGACCGTTCGTCAACCGTTCGTCGTGCCGGCCGGCGTTTGCGCCGCTGAAGCGTTCCGCTGGACGGCCGGCCCTCCCTACTGTGTCGCGGACCACATAGGCCGCGTCGCGAGGGAGAAGTGATGACCGACGACCGCCCGCCGGATCCGGACTGGGCACAGGTGCACGAAAGCGCCGAGTTCCGCCAGCTGCGCGGACGGCTGCGCCGCTTCGTGTTCCCGATGGCCGCGTTGTTCCTCGCCTGGTACCTGCTCTACGTGCTGCTGGCCGACTACGCGCACGGCTTCATGAGCACCAAGATCGCCGGGAACTTCACCGTCGGCCTGCTGCTCGGGCTGCTGCAGTTCGTCTCGACGTTCCTGATCACCTGGCTGTACGTGCGCTACGCCAACCGGAAGCTCGACCCGATCGCGGAGCGGATCCGCAGCGACCTCGAACACCCTGAACAGCCTGAACACCCGAAGGAGCCGGTATGAGCATGCTCGCCGCGGGCGTCGAGGGCAGCAACCCGGCGCTGAACATCGGCATTTTCGCGGCTTTCGTGGTGATCACGCTGGTGATCGTGTTCCGCGCGAGCCGCAATACCAAGACCGCGTCCGACTACTACGCGGCCGGACGAGCGTTCACCGGCCCGCAGAACGGGATCGCCATCTCCGGCGACTACCTGTCCGCGGCCTCGTTCCTCGGCATCGCGGGCGCCATCGCGATCTACGGCTACGACGGGTTCCTCTACTCCATCGGCTTCCTGGTGGCCTGGCTGGTCGCGCTGCTGCTGGTGGCGGAGCTGCTGCGCAACACCGGCAAGTTCACCATGGGCGACGTGCTCGCGTTCCGGATGAAGCAACGCCCGGTGCGGGCCGCCGCGGCCGTCTCCACACTCGTGGTGTCGTTCTTCTATCTGCTGGCCCAGATGGCCGGCGCCGGCGGGCTGGTCGCGCTGCTGCTGGGCATCGAGGGCAAGGCCGCGCAGTCGGTGGTGATCGCGGTGGTCGGCGTGATCATGATCGCCTACGTGCTGATCGGCGGGATGAAGGGCACCACCTGGGTGCAGATCATCAAGGCCGCGCTGCTGATCGTCGGCACACTCGCGATGACGCTGTGGGTGCTGGGCAAGTACGGGTTCGACTTCTCGTCGCTGCTGCAGGGCGCGGTGGACAAGGCGGGCAAGGCCGGGGAGGCGCTGCTCGGGCCGGGCAAGCAGTACGGCGCGACCGGAACGTCCAAACTGGACTTCTTCTCGCTCGGGATCGCCCTGGTGCTGGGCACTGCGGGCCTGCCGCACGTGCTGATGCGCTTCTACACCGTGCCGACCGCCCGCGAGGCCCGGCGCTCGGTGGTCTGGGCGATCGTGCTGATCGGCGTGTTCTACCTGTTCACCCTGGTGCTCGGCTACGGCGCGGGCGCGCTGGTCGGCCCGGACGACATCAAGGCCGCCCCCGGCGGGGTGAACTCGGCCGCGCCGCTGCTCGCGCTGAACCTCGGCGGGCCGGTGCTGCTCGGGCTGATCTCCGCGATCGCGTTCGCCACCATTCTCGCCGTGGTGGCCGGGCTGACCATCACCGCGTCCGCCTCGTTCGCGCACGACGTGTACGCGAACGTGGTCAAGAAGGGCAAGGCCGCGGCGGGTTCGGAGGTCCGCGTCGCGCGGATCACCGCGGTGGTGATCGGCATTGTGGCGATCCTCGGCGGGATCCTGGCCAACGGCCAGAACGTGGCGTTCCTGGTCGCGCTCGCCTTCGCCGTGGCGGCTTCGGCGAACCTGCCGACGATCCTGTATTCGCTGTTCTGGAAGCGATTCAACACCCAGGGCGCGCTGTGGAGCATCTACGGCGGGCTGATCGTCACGATCGTGCTGATCGTCTTCTCCCCCGCCGTGTCCGGCAAGCCGATCGACCCGAAGACCGGGAAGAGCACGTCGATGCTGCAGGGCGTGGACTTCCACTGGTTCCCGCTGGACAACCCGGGCCTGGTGTCGATCCCGGTCGCGTTCTTCCTCGGCTGGCTGGGCACCGTCCTGTCGAAGGAGCGCAACCCGGAGAAGTACGCGGAAATGGAGGTCCGCGCGCTCACCGGGGCGGGCGCGGAAAAGGCCACACAGCACTGAAACCACTCGTGGGTGCCGGGGCGGGTTCCCGGCACCCACGAGTGGTCAGTACGGCAGTTTCCCTTCGGCGATCTCGCCCAGCGTGGCCTCCAGCAGCCCGCGCGCGTGCCGCCACAGGCCGGCCCCCAGCGAGATCCGCGCGGCACCCAGCTCAGCCAGTTCGGCAAGCCCCGGCCCGCCGGGCAACGGGGCCACGTTCACCGGCCCGCCGACCTCCCGGACGAACTCCGCCAGCACCTCGGGCGAGCGCGCCAGGATCGGGTACACACAGTCGGCACCCGCGGCCAGATACGCCCGGCCGCGCTCCACCGCTTCGGCGAGAACCGCACGTTCGTCCTCGGCTCCGAGGAACACGTCGACCCGAGCGTTGATCACCAGCCCGGCGCCGGCGCCACGGCGCAACTCGGCAATCCGCTCCGCCTGCTCGGCAACCGGACGACGGCCGCCGTTGACGTGGTCGGTGTCCTCGTAATTGCACCCCACCGCACCGAGCGCGAGCAGCCGTTCGGCGACCTCGGCAGGCGGAAGACCGTAGCCGCCCTCCGCGTCGACGGTCACCGGCACCGCGACCGCGCGCACGATCCGCTCCGCGGCACCGAACATCTCGTCCACCGGCGCCCCCTCGCCGTCCGCCAGCCCGAGCGAAGCCGCGACCGCCGCGGAACTCGTTGCCACAACCGGGAATCCGGCAGCTTCGACGAGCCTGGCCGTGTCCGCGTCCCAGACGTTCGGCAGCACCAGCGGCTTTCCGGGTACCTGCAGCGCCCGCAGCGCTTCGGCGGTCACGCCGCACGCTCCTTGCTGAACACTTTCGTCATACCGGCCACGCTAATGCGCGGTGGACCGTGCGGATAGTCCACTGGGGAAGCACGAAAGTGGTCCAGTTGGGGCGGGGCTGTGTGATCCCGAGAGGTTCCGCTTTTTTTGACCTGCGCTTCCCGGAAATTGCCGGATCCTCATCCGAGGCTGACCGATCCCTGACAATGCCTGCTTAACGTGCCGGTATGACCTGGACTCAATCGCTGCCCGGCCTGGCCGTTCTCGCCGCCGGGCTCACGCTCGCACCCGCCGCGAACGGACCGCTGGTGCAGCCGATGGCCACTTCCGCAGCCGCCGAGCAGGCGGTCTTCGACTACTGGACCCCCTCGCGAATCGCGGCGCTCACCGAGCCGTCGTCGGGCAAGCCGCCGAAGAGCGGGGCGGACGGCGCGCCGTGGACGAGCGCGAACGCGGCGCAGCAGACCGTCGGCCGGCTCTTCTACACCGACCACGGTGAGGACGCCAGCTGCACAGCGACCGTGGTGGACAGCGCAAATCGCAGCACGATCGTCACCGCGGCCCACTGTGTCAACAACACCGACCTGATCGGCGAACACAACGCGTGGAACGCGCACCTGATGTTCGTACCCGGCTACCACGACGGCCAAGCACCGTACGGGAAGTTCGCGGTCCGCTACAGCGTGGCCGATGCGACGTGGCTGAAGAACGATCAGCAGGGCGGCCAGTTCAACACCTATGACCAGGCCTTCGCAGTCCTCGGCACGAACTCCGGTGGAAAGCGGGTGCAGGACGCCGTCGGCGCCGCCCAGCGAATCGGCTTCGACCTTCCCGCCGACGCCGAGGTGACCCAGTTCGGCTATCCGCGCGCGTCCGACGACCCGGCCCGCGAAGGTCTGCCGGAGTACACCGGCGAGCGGCTGGCCTACTGCACCGGCCAGGCCCGGCACCTCACCGGGACGAAGGAGTCCCCTGACCAGTGGGGCACTGCGTGCGTCATGGGCGGCGGCTCCAGCGGCGGCCCCCGCCTGCGCGACTTCGACCCGAAGACCGGACTGGGCACCGTGATCGGCGACAACAGCCACTCCGGGCTCCTGTCCGCGACCGGAATCCCTTGTGAGGACGAGAAAACCGACGGGTGCACGCGGTATCTGGCCGGACCGCAGTTCAGCCGCGCGGTGACGGAACCGCTGTATGAAGCGGCGCAGAAGCAGAGTTGAGCTGCGGTCGTCCGGTGCACCGCCGTGAGAACACGGGTCACGCTGCCAACACCGAGGCGACAACGGCAGCCAGGACCTTGGGTTCTGCCCACCCGGTGAACGACGACCTCCCGGCCGGACAGGCAAGTATCGGGAGTGGAGATCCCCCAGTCGCCAGTCCCCGAGCGACGGGTTCGACATGCAACCATGCCGACAGATCGATCACCACGCCGACCCACCCGGCGGAACACGACGACCGACACCGAGGGCCGGGCACACCAAGCCGACATCCGCCCACCTGGCACAAAGAAGCCGGCCGGGCGTGCGCAGCTACCTCCCGCGCACGCCCGGCCGGTTCACCGAAACTTCAGCCCCGGACAGGGATCACGCCGACGGAACGCGCAGCAGCAGGGCGTCGCCCTGGCCGCCGCCACCGCACAGCGCCGCCGCGCCCAGGCCGCCGCCGCGGCGGCGCAGCTCGTGCACCAGGTGCACGGCGAGCCGGGCGCCGGACGCGCCGATCGGGTGGCCGAGCGCGATCGCGCCGCCGTTCACGTTCACCTTCGCCGGGTCGAGGCCCAGCTTGTCCGCGGAGACCAGGCCGACCGCGGCGAACGCCTCGTTGATCTCCACCAGGTCCAGCGCGGACGCGTCCAGCTTCGCCTTGGCCAGCGCCGCGAGGATCGCGTTCGAGGGCTGCTCGTGCAGGCTCGCGTCCGGGCCGGCGACCACGCCGTGCGCGCCGATCTCGGCCAGCGGGGTGATGCCCAGCTCGGCCGCCTTCTCCGGGCTGGCCACGATCACGGCCGCGGCACCGTCGGAGATCTGGGAGGCCGAACCGGCGGTGATGGTGCCGTCCGAGGCGAACGCCGGGCGCAGCTTGCCCAGGCTCTCCGCGGTCGTGTCGGCGCGCACGCCCTCGTCGGTGTCGAACACGACCGGGTCGCCCTTGCGCTGCGGGATCGAGACCGGCGCGATCTCCGCCTTGAAGAATCCGGCCTCGATCGCCGCCGCGGCGCGCTGGTGCGAGCGGGCGGAGAACTCGTCCTGCTGTGCCCGGGTGACGCCGTAGCGGGAGTTGTACTTCTCCGTGGACGAGCCCATGGCGACCTGGTCGAAGGCGCAGAACAGCCCGTCGTAGGCCATGTGGTCGACGAGCGTGGTGTCGCCGTACTTGAACCCGCTGCGCGACTTCGGCAGCAGGTGCGGGGCCTGCGTCATGGACTCCTGGCCACCGGCCACCACCAGGTCGAACTCCCCGGCCCGGATCAGCTGGTCGGCCAGCGCGATCGCGTCCAGCCCGGACAGGCACACCTTGTTGATGCTCAGCGCCGGCACGTCCATCGGGATGCCCGCGGCGACCGCGGCCTGCCGCGCCGGGATCTGGCCCGCGCCCGCGGTGAGCACCTGGCCCATGATCGTGTACTGGACCGCCTCCGGGGCGACCCCGGCGCGCTCCAGCGCGGCCTTGATCGCGACCCCGCCGAGCTGCGCCCCCGAGAAGTCCTTCAACGAACCGAGCAGCCGCCCGATGGGGGTACGGGCAGCGCCCAGGATCACGGAACCGGACACGACGTCCTCCAAAGCATCGGTGCACTGGCAGTGCTGCCACGATACCGCCCGGATCGGGTGCCCGGCCCGTCTTGATGGAGCCAGTGTGAGGGGGCGCACGTGCCGCCCCGCGCCCGGCGCGCGGGCCTATCCTCCCGGACATGACCGCCGATCCCAGCGCCGCCGTCCTCAAGCCCTTCGTCACCGCGATCGACCACGTCGGCATCGCGGTACCCGATCTGGACGCCGCGATCGCGTTCCACCAGGAGCACTTCGGACTCGAAGTCGCGCACGAGGAGGTGAACGAGGAACAGGGCGTGCGCGAGGCGATGCTGGCCGCGCCCGGCGCCGCGGGCAGCGCGACGATGATCCAGCTGCTCGCCCCACTGCGGGAGGACTCGACGATCGCCAAGTTCCTCGGGCGCAGCGGTCCCGGCCTGCAGCAGCTGGCCTTCCGAGTGTCCGATGTGGACGCCGCAGCGGCGGCGCTGCGGGCGCAGGGGCTGCGGCTGCTGTTCCCCGAGGCCAAGCGGGGCACCTCGAACAGCCGGGTGAACTTCGTGCACCCCAAGGACGCCGGCGGCGTGCTGGTGGAGCTCGTCGAGCCGGCCGCCCATTGACCCGTTCGTTCCGCCCGCACAAGGAGTCCGTGAAGGGACCCTTCACGGACTCTGAGGCTGTAAAGGGACCCTTCACGGACCGGTCGGGTCGGCCCGCGCGTTCAGCGCGTTCGCGACGAAGGTCAGCTCGCCGTCGAACTCGGCCGGACGGTCGTCGCCGGAGTGCCGCGCGGTGGCGTGCCGATGGCTGACCGCGCGGGCAAGCAGCCCGGAGGCGTAATCGAGATCGGCCGTGGCGAGGCGGCTCCCCGGGCTCGCGGCCACCAGAACCGCACGGACCAGCCGGACCAGCTGCTGGAACCGGTCGGCCAGCGCCTCCCGCACCACGTAATGCGTATCGGCCTCCCGCCAGAGCAGGTGGGACAGCCCGAGTGAGCCGGTGAAGCGGCGGTCCAGCTCGCTCACCAGCCGGCGCAGCGAACCCGCCAGATCGCCTGGCACGACGACCGTGGCGGGCTCGATGCGTTCGTCCGGCAGCCGGTCCACGAGTGCGGCCAGCAGATCGGACTTGCGGCGGAAGTAGTAGTGGACAAGGCCTTTGGGCACCTCCGCCCGCTCGGCGATGCGGGAGGTCGGGGTGGCCTCGAAGCCGGACTCGGCGAACAGCTCCTCCGCCGCGCACAGGATGCGTTCCTTCGCCGAGTCCCCGGTCATCGCCGACCTTCCCTTCCGGTCACCGCCACGCGGGCGCGTGACGTCAGTGCTGCCCGGCCATCCGGTGAGCGGCGCTGGCCTGTGGCATCGCGGCCGCGCCGGCGATGATCGTCAGCGCCCCGGCGACCCAGGACGTCCAGGACGCCCCGTTGAACTGGGTGTAGCTCATCACCCACGGCGCGATGAACAGCAACGCGCCGAGGACGATCTGGACGCCCTCGCTGTACACCGCGCCGGGTGTCGCGAGCGAGACCAGTCCGTCGATGGCGATCAACGCACCGAGAACCACCATCGTCCACATCGTCATCTTGTCCGTGTTCAGCCAAAGGGGTGAAAGCGCGGCTACCACGCCGATGACGACCTCGGCCCAGTCATAGGGCCTCGTCCAGGCGCGCGTCGGGACTTCACTCATTCGTGCTCACCTCCACCGGGGAGAACAACCGGGAAACGGCTGTTCAGGAATGTCTTCCCGGGTCCACTGTGCGCCTTGACTGGCCAGGCGGTCAAGACTCTGGCCACAGACTCTCCGCCCGGCGATTCGCTTCGTGACCACTGTGGCTACCGAGGAGTAGTCTCCGGGCCGCCCACCGCACCGCCGGCACCCGGCCCGGCTCGCGCGGCGGCGCGGATCCGAGACGGGGCGACACGGCGCCGGGCCGGGAAGGCCGCCGTGTTCATCCGCTCGGCGCACGGCCGGCCGGGGCCTCGTTGGGTGCTCACCCGTCCGTGACCCAAGAGCGACTACGGTAGAACCATGAGCCTTGGCGATGAACGCGAACTCGTGCCGCTGGGAGCCGGCTTCGATGTGGCGAAGCGGGGATACAGCCGGGCACAGGTGGACGAGCACCTCGAACGGCTCGACGGTGATCTGAAGATGCTCACCGCCGACCGGGACGCCGCCATTGCCCAGTCCGGCGATCTGGCCCGGCAGCTGGAGACCGCCCGCGGCGAGATCGCCGATCTGCGGGGACAGGTCGACCGGCTGGCACAGCCACCGACCAGTGTCGAGGGCCTGTCCGAGCGGCTGCAGCGGATGCTGCGCCTGGCGCAGGACGAGGCCGCGGACACCAGGGCGCGCGCCGAAGCGGAGGCCGGGCACATCCGGGCCAAGGCGGAGACCGACGCGAGCGCCATGCGGGCCCGGTACGAGCAGCTGCTCACCGAGCTGGATCTGCGGCGCAAGGAGATGGAGGCGGAGCACCGCAAGGTGCTCGAGGACGCCCGCGCCGAAGCGAAGCGGATGACCGACGAGGCGGACGCCCAGCGCCGCCGGCTGGACGCCGAGGCCGAAGCCCGCCGTACCCAGGTCGAGGAGGACTTCGAGATCGCCATGGCCTCCCGCCGCGCGGAAGCGATGCGGATACTGGCCGAACAGGAGGCGGCGAGCAAGGCCGAGGCCGAACGCCGGGTCCGCGAGGCGGCCGAGGACGCCGCCGCGATCCGGGCGAAGGTGCTGGAAGAGGAAACGGCCGCCAAGGCGGACATCGACCGCCGCCAGCGCGAGTCGGTGGCGGACGCGAACAAGCGCCGTCAGGACTCCATCACCGAAGCGAACGCCCGCCTGGCCGAGGCCGCCGACGAGGCCCGCCGCCGCGTCCGCACCGCGACCGACGAGTCGAACCGCCGAATCACCCAGGCCAGCGAGCGCGTCGAGGCACTGCGCACGGTCCGCGCCGCACTGGCCGAGCAGGTCCGGGGCGCGCGGACGGTGCTGGCCGAGGCGCAGCACGTGCTCGGGGACACCGATGTCGAGGTGCCGGCCGACATCAAGGCCGCGGTCTCGGGTGATGGGCCGGGTGGTGCTCCGAAGCCGCCGGGCGGGGGCAAGCCACCGGCCGCGTCGTCCCAGCCCAAGCCGAGCCCGTCCGCCGCGAACGGCGGTGGGACGCCGCAGGGCCAGCCGACGGAGGGGGATGTCGAGCGGACGGTGCGGATCCGGGCTTCGGATGTGCCGAAGGCGCAGTCTTAGTTCAGAAAGTGGCCGCCTATCAGCGAGATCGGCCTTTGCAGTACTTGGTGTTGCCTTTCCTTCTGCATTACTCGGAACAAGTGGCCGAGAGGGGGCAGTGCGTCGCTGGTCTGGACGCGGCCGTCACCGAACGCGTTTACCCGGTCAGCGCGAGCGGCGGCGCAATGATCACGCTGCAAAAAGTGATCCATGCTCCACGGCGTCGTGCCAGGGTCGGCTTCTCGCGATTGCAGGCCGCCCCGGAGCGCAGCTTCTCCTCGGTGATTCGAGCGGTGACGATACTCCTGTCGGCCAGTCTGCCTTTCCCACGTGACGCGGATTTCGCCGCTCAAGGTCGGGTTGCTCAGGTGAATTTCACCTGAGCAACCCGATCTTGAGCCGGTGGGGCGGCATTCGGTCGAGTGGGACTTCGCCTGAACCGAATGCCGCACCGCACCTGCGATGGCCTGGGCTCGCATGGCCGACAACTAAGCCCTGCCGCCGTGAATGGCCTATGACTATCTGCCGGCTATCCGCACTTCTGAATGCCCGCACGAAGACTTGTCACCTTCGCCGCCCAGGACGACGCCCGGTTCCCGCCAGCGGAGGACCTCCGCGGCTACCCGCCCATCGAGCGTCGCCCTGGCGAAGTCATTCGAACTGCACGGTAAACCTGTCTTCCGGCTCTTTCGACGCGTCATCCTCCATGACATCGACCAGAAGGCCTGAAATCACTTGGAACAATTCAGAACCCAACGCCATTTTACTTGCTTCAGAGTTCTTCCAGATCAACTCCACTGGGCGTTCGACGTCCCGATACAAGCGGTCCCACAGGGCGTTGAGGTTGTAGCCATAGTAGGGACCGAAGTCGAGCTTCTCGGCCAGAAACCGATGAAGATCTTGAGTTGTTTTTATCGACAACCCATCGATGACCACACGCAAGAAGATCACTTCCAATTCGGCAGCTGATAAAAGATTTTATAGTGATTAAACGTGACATACGCCAGACCGTCACTAGAGTATACTAGGCGCCACCCTGGCTGCTTGGACCGCGATATAGCTGGATTGATCCCGACGTCCACTTCGTAGTAGATGCGACCAGGAGCAACTGGCAGCAACATGGAATCAGGGTCCTTGGGTGCGTTCTTATATATGTCACCGCCGATCTGACCTTCGGGAATATAGGTACCCACAGGCTTGCCACCCCTCCAACCGGCAGCCTCGGCCACTTCTTTGAGCACAAAGTTCGGTGGCAGCTTCCCCACGGTACGCAGACTCTCCATGATCGGATTGGCAGCCTCGGCAACCGTCAGGGAAGTGCCCAGGAGGATGCACGTCGAATTATGCACGATGACCGGCGTTTCACCGGCCATCACATAGTAGGTATGCAGGTCTTCGACAGTAAGATTGTGAACGCGGCTGACTTCGACCCGCTGATTGACCGCATCGACGGTTGCGACACGTCCGTCGGACTGGCGCAACTGCTCACCAGGGACCAACTGTCCCGCATTTACCCAGCGACTCTCCCGCATCGACCAGAACGGAAGATTCTTCGTCGCCGTGACGGTACCGGCTCCATGGTCGCCATGAGTCCGCACCTCGACAAGGTCTTTCCTGCCGATACTGGAGATGAGATCGGTAACGGGTTCAGGCTTGGTGACGCCGCTGCCGGAGTCGGTGGCGGTGACCACGTCGCCGACCTTGACATCTTTGATCGCCCTCCGGGATCCATCGGCGAGCAGAACCCTGGTTTCCGGCGTGAAACTATTGCAATCAGCAGCCCTTTGAGCGAATTGGCTCTCCAGGTTAGCAAGCCCGTTGCGCAGGGCGAGATTGCCGAGAAAGTCGATCTGCGTCAACGCGCTGAGTCGCGAGGCGAGGAAGCCGTCGGCCGCGACGCCGGCGATGAACTCGGCGCCGATGGTGAGGCCGACACCGGCTCCGGCGGCTTCGGCGAGGAACCCGCCCTCGGCACCGACCAGCGCCGAGACCAGCGGAGCAGTGCAGACCTGCGCGCAGAAGATGCCGGCGCCCACGATCACGGCACCGGCGACGATGGTCCCACCGATCGACCACCAGCGGTCACTGTCCGCCTTTTCCTTCGCCTCGGTGAACGCCTTGTTGATCTGATAGGAAAGGCTGGGGTCGTAAGCCCCTTTCAGGCAGTTGTTGAACGCCTTCTCGTTGTTCTGCTTGAACTGATTGCAGATCGCGACATTGCGCTCGGATTCTCCCTTGGGGTCGGCGATCATCCGGGTGGCGCGGTTGACACAATCGTCGTGGTCCGCGCCTGCAGGGACACTTTCGCAGGTCTTGTTGACCTCGGCGGCGAACTTGGCCTTCGCGTCTGCCATCTCGTTGTTGGCTCGGGCCACCGCCAGGTCTCGGGCTTCGTTCGCCGCCGAGATCGCGATGTTCGCGTCCTTGGTCGCGTCCAACGCGTCCTGATATGCCTGGTGCGCGGCCTGGATGGCACTCTGCGCGTAACCGGCGGCGATGGTGGCGGAACGGCGAGCCGACACAGCCGATCGGGTTGCTCGCACCGCCGATTGGGAGGCACGCGTGGCAGCCTGCCGGGCCGCCTCGGCCGATTGCGCGGCCTCCCGGGCGGAATTCTGCGCGTCCTGTGCCGACTGCGCGGCTTGCTGCGCGGACTTGCCCGCCGCAGTGGCGAATCCCTTGGCATCATCGGCATATTTGGCGGCCTCGGCGGCAGCATTACGGGCCGTGGCTGCCACGGACTGTGCGGTGGCCGCGTTTTGCGACGCGGTGGCAGCTACCGAAGTCGCTTCGGCCACCAACCCGGCGACGACCGCGTTGTGCGCCGCTGCTTCGCGATCATGCCGCGCGGCGACGTGCCGGCCGGTATCCCGGTACTGCCGGATGATCTCCGGTGACCCGTCGAGCGCCGCCCGGCCCAGCAAGCGGGTTTCCGGACCGGAAGCGGGGTCGGCGATGACCTGGTTGACCGCGATCCGGTCATCGGTCTCCCGCGCGACGTTCTGCCCGGTGTCGAGGAACTTGCGATACTCAGCGTCGTTCTCGCTGTCGAGCGCCTTGCGTGCGGCGGCGAGAACGGTGGTGTCGCCGGTGGTGCGCGCAGCGGCCATGACCTGATCGACCGCGATCCGGTCATCGACCTCCTGGCCGTGATACACCGGGGTCTGAAGGAACTGCTTCACGTCGGCATCGCTGCCCGCGAGCGCTCGTTCGCCGGCTTCCTTCATGCCCGGCTTGGCCTCGGAGATCAGCTCGCGGACCGTTTCCCGGTCGTCCAGCGCAGCGGCTTGGGCGATGCCGGTCTGCACGAAGGCACGGACCTCGGGATCGGCTCCGGACAGAGCCCCCTGAGCCGCCGCTTTGGTCCACGATCCGCCTGTGGACAGCAACCGCAACGCGATCTTGCGCCCGTTGGCAGCGACCAGGCCGGGGTCGGCACCCGGTGCGGTCGCCGCGGCAAGCCACTGGTCGGTCTCGTTGTCCCGCTGCGCCTCTTGGGCAGCATTGCGGTCGCGAGTCAGTCCCAGCTGATCGTGGACCTGGAGGCTCTGCTGGGCGGCTTCGGTGGCTTGGTCGGCCTGCATCGCGATCCGGTCGTCGTCGACCTTCCGGGCGGCGGTGTAGAGGCGCTGCGCCTGCGCCGCCGCATCGATGGCGATCTGTGCCGCCTGGGTCGCGGCGTTGGCATGATCAGTCGCGAGCTGAGCCGCCTGCGCGGATTCGCCCGCGTGCGCGGCTGCTTCATCGGCTGCGGCAGCGGCGAGACCGGCGTCCATTGCCGCTCGGGAGGCCAGCTCTCGCGCTTGTCCGGCAGCACCGGCGGCCTCGTCGGCATAGGCACGAGCCGAGGACGCAGCCCGGACTGCTCGACCCGCTTGGCGACGAGAGGTCGCCGCAGCGGCCTCGGCTTGCCGCGCGTCCATACCGGCTGCTTTGGCCCAGCGCACCGACTCCTGCGCGGCGTCAGCCGACTTCGACGCATTCTGTCCAGCAGAACTGGCGGCGTCGATGGCTTCTCGTGCGTGAGTCAACGCACCTTGCACCAGGTCGATCGCGTGCACGGCGTCCTGGGCGCTCTTGGACGCTTCGGCCGCGTTGACCGCCGCCGCCGTGGCGTCCCCGGCATGACCTCGATCGACTCGAGCGACGGCCGCGAAGTGCCACGCTGTGCTGGAAGCGCGACCTGCCTTCGCCGCGGCGGCGGCAGCGCGGGTAGCAGCATTGGCTGCGACCCGCGCGGCAGCAGCGGCAGCATTCGCCGCGCCGATCGCGGTCACCGCCGCGCCGGCCGCGCGATTGGCCGCATCAGCCGCATGTTCCGCGGCCGCCGCCGCGCCTTCTGCGTTGTCCTTGGCATCTTTGGCGGCCTGCTCGGCAAGCTCTGTTGCCTGCCGGGCAAGATCTGCCTCCCGCAGCGCCTTCTCCGCGGAATCCTTCGCGGCCTGTGTCTCTCGCGCAGCTTGTTCACCCGCAACCCGAGCAGCAGCTGCCAGTTCGCCGATGCTGGCCGTTTCCTGGTCCCTGGCCTCGGCGACTTCCCACTCACGCGCCATGAACAGCCGGAGGGCTTCCGGGGTCTCCGCGTCGAGCGCGATCTTCGCGGCCTTCTTCACCTCATGGCCGCCGGCGGCCATGATCTGATTGACCCGGATCCGCAGGTCGGTCTCTTCGGCCCGCACTGACGCCGTGCTCAGAAACTTCTGCAACGCTTGGGGGTTCTCCGCGTCCAGCGCGGTCTTCGCAGCCCTCTTCACCTCCGGGCCGCCGGCAGCCATGAGCTGGTCGACTCGGATCCGCAGGTCGGTGTCCGAGGCGGGCCGCCAGCCCGTGTTCAGGAAGTTCCGCAGCGCGAGGTCGTCGGTGTCCGCCGCGTCCAATGCGTTCTTGGCCGAGTTCTTCATCGCCGGACCACCGGCGGCCATGAGCCGGTCGACCGCGATTCGGTCATCCACCCTGGCCAGCCGATCCAGCTTCTGGGTCAGAAACGCGTCGACCTCGGCGTCGGATCCGACCAGTGCCTTCTCGGCTTCGGCTTTCACCTGGCTGCCGGCGCTGCGCCAGATGATCAGCACCTTGGCGCGAGGACTGAGCCCCGCCCCCTCGGACGGTTCGTCGTCGCCCGGCGCCGCAGCGGCCGGCCGGGCAGGCCCCGCGGAGCGTCGCCGACAACTACCTGCAATGTCAGCGCGACCACCAACGTCACGATGAGGCTGCGCCTTCGCAGCCGATGACGTCTCCTCCGCAGATGCATGACTCCCTTTCCCCTGAAGGTCAGAACTCGCCTATCAAAGCTCGAATTACGAACAATGGGCGCTTGGATATCGGAATTCATCGAAAATCATTAGCAAGACGACGTATGACCTGAGCCACATTCGACACGGCATCGCGACCATTCTTTCCCGAGGAAAGCGGCAAAATGGGGAACATCACTTACTTTCGAGGTAGCACGAGCCAGACTCTTCACGATACCTCCCGAGCGAACGCCCGAACGGCGTTTCGAATACCTGAATATTCAGAGGGGATTGCGTGCGTTCTGCATTGAAGTCCGGTACGATCTTGACGATTTCCGCAGTGTTGGCATTCATATCTGCGTATACCGTTGCCCATGCCGCCGGCCCGTCGGCCACGAGTACGTCCACCGAGCAGCCGTCCTTGGTCGAGGACTACGCCTACCCCGGCGCGGAAGCCATCCAGACCAGTTCAGGTATCACCTTGATATCCGGCGACGGTCAGATCATCCTCGCCGATTGTGCGACACCCCCCGAAGGCGACCTCGGCCTCTTGCGGGTGCGGACTTCGAGAATCGACGACATCGGCAAGGACGGGCTGACGTGCTTCAAGGTGCTCACGGCACCGGGGCTGCTGACGCTGAAGGTCCCCGCCGTCTACGAAATCCGTGGCGACGGGCGGGTCGACGGGGCCGGTCACAAGGTGAAAGCCGAACTCACCACCGATCAGGGGCAGCATACGACGGTCGAGGTCGACCCCAGTGGCCCTACCCAGGTCGGTGTCGGCACCAA
Source organism: Amycolatopsis panacis (assembly GCF_003600245.1). Classification (NCBI taxonomy): domain Bacteria; kingdom Bacillati; phylum Actinomycetota; class Actinomycetes; order Pseudonocardiales; family Pseudonocardiaceae; genus Amycolatopsis; species Amycolatopsis panacis. The sequence goes on along the minus strand of NZ_QZFV01000043.1, from coordinate 1,756 downwards.
CCCGACCAGCCGGCCCACCACGCTGCTCCAGCTGACGGCTGTCCCCTGAGCGGGAATCACTGCCTACGAAAATCATCACGCACAAGACATCCGAGGATCTTCATGTCATCACTCCGTTCCCGGAGCGTGGCCGTCACCGTCGCAGTGGCCACAGTTGCCGCCGCCGGAATACTGGTCTCCGCACCAGCCCAAGCGATCAGCGGTGGCACACCCGCGCGCGATGGAACCTACGCGTTCGTCGGCCGCTTGGACACCGGCCGCCCCGGCGTTGACGGGCGCGCCTGCAGCGCCACTTTGCTCAGCCCTTCCTGGATCATCACTGCAAGCTCCTGCTTCGCGGACACCGCTCAAGCCGGCCCGCCACCGAAACCGACCAGTGTCACGTTCGGCCGCACGGCCCCCAGCATCGCGCGGATCGCCCGAGGTGTGTCGTACCTGGCACCGCGGACCGACCGGAACGTGACGCTGGCCCTGCTGGACGCTCCGGTCACCAATATCAAACCCGCGAAGCCGAGCGCCGCCGGTCCAGCGACCGGCGAGTCCCTGACCGGCGCCGGTTACGGCCGCACCACAGACACCTGGGTACCCGGCCAGGCGCACTCTGCAGCCTTCACGGTCAACGCCGCGACCGACACCGCCGTCACCATGACCGGCGCCAACGGGACGGACACGTGCAAGGGAGACGCAGGTGGTCCGCTGCTGCGGCAGGCCCCTGACGACACGGCCGAACTCGTCGCGGTGCATGATACGTCCTGGCAGCACGGCTGCCTTGCGGTCACCGAGACGCGGCAGGGCAGCACCGAGTCCCGAGTGGACAACCTCGTCGACTGGATCGGGCAGCAGACCGCGAGCATGCCCATCCGCAATGCCAACGGCCTGTGCATGGACCTCGGTGCCGACGCCCCGGGAACCAAGGTGGTCATCACCTCCTGCCAGGAGGGCAACACCAGCCGGCAGTGGCGCGCGTTGCCAGACGGCACGATCCGCAACCACAACGGCCTGACCCTGGACATCGGTTCGAACGCCGACGGCACACCCGTGGTCATCGCCACTGCCCGGCCCGGATACACCAGCCAGCAATGGACCCGGCCCGATGGCACCATCCGCAACCACAACGGCCTGTGCGCGGACCTGGGCGCCAACCGCCCCGGCACCACAGTGGTCATCACACCCTGCCGCAACGGTGCCACCAGCCAGCAGTGGGGCATGAGCGCGCTGCGCACCGTTAGCGGAAAGATCCGCAACCACAACAGCTTGTGCGCGGATCTGTACTCCGACCGGCCCGGCACCACGGTGACCATGTCGGCCTGCCGGCCCCCGGAGCACGACAGCCAGCACTGGACCGCGCCCATCGACGGCACGATCCGCAGCACCAACGGGTTGTGCATGGACCTGGGGGCCAACGAGCCCGGCACACGGGTGGGCACGGCTGCCTGCCTTCTCGGCAACCCGAGCCAGCAGTGGCGGATGCAGGATGACGGTCTCATCCGCAACTACAACGGCTTGGTCATGGACCTCGGTTCGAACGCCGAAGGCACACCCGTGGTGATCGCCACTGCCAAGCCTGGCTACGCCAGCCAGCAGTGGACCCTGGGCGGCTAGCCGGGTGTTTCGCACATGAGTGATGGTGGGCGGACCCGGGAACTCCGGATTTGTTGATCATGGCGGTTGGGTGGGGTCGACCGCAAGGAGGTCGAGTAGCCGGGCTTGGATCGGGGTCGGCTGTGGGATGAGTGCTGGCCGGCCGCTGCATGCG